>NZ_JBQEON010000101.1:0-323 GCF_052045245.1 Burkholderia sp. 22313 | reverse complement strand
GCCGCCGGCGATTTCCCGAAGATCATCCTGGGCATCGCCGTGATGTCCCTGTTCGTTACCTTGTTCAACCGCCTGCTGTGGCGTCCGATGTACGCCTATGCGGAATCCCGGCTCCGTCTCGATTGAGAGTAAGCGCGATGCAAAATTCGACCGTTATCAATGCCCCCGTCCAGACGTTCCAGCCGCTTCAGCCACCGCGTCTCGGCGAGGAAATCCTGCGTGTCGATCACGTCTGCCGCGGCTTCAACAAGACGCAGGGCGAACTGCTCGTGCTCGACGATGCGAACCTGTCGCTGCGCGAAGGCGAGATCGTCGGGCTGCTC
>NZ_JBQEON010000100.1:0-325 GCF_052045245.1 Burkholderia sp. 22313 | reverse complement strand
GCCGCCGGCGATTTCCCGAAGATCATCCTGGGCATCGCCGTGATGTCCCTGTTCGTTACCCTGTTCAACCGCCTGCTGTGGCGCCCGCTGTATGCCTTCGCCGAAGCGAAGCTGCGGCTCGACTGAGACCGATCGAGAGCGAAACGCGATGCACAATCCGAATGCTGTAAACGCCCCTATCCAGACGTCCCAGCCCCCGCGCCTCGGTGAGGAAATCCTGCGTGTCGATCACGTCTGCCGCGGCTTCAACAAGACGCAGGGCGAGCTGCTCGTGCTCGACGATGCGAACCTGTCGCTGCGCGAAGGCGAGATCGTCGGGCTGCTC
>NZ_JBQEON010000099.1:0-380 GCF_052045245.1 Burkholderia sp. 22313 | reverse complement strand
ACGCCGAGCTGATCCCCGTCACGACGAACATGAGCGGCGCAGTCACGAGCGTCGCGGCCACGCCCAAGACCGACTCATTCCCTTTGATCGCGCCGATGAGATTGAACTTCGCCGGTGGCGATGGCGGATACCAGAAGCCCGGCTTGGTTCCTTGTTTGCCATGCCGCCAGTCGTCTTCCCAATAGCGGTACGGCTTCTGCACGCCGACCGGAAAGCCGGATGCGAACACGCGCTGCGTCAGGATGCCCTCCACGCCGATATCGGTGAATTCATGCTTGCTGATTCCACGCCAGCCGATGCCTTGAACGGTGACTGCAGAGATCACCTGATCGTGCGGACAGCAATACGCGGTGACGCGGCCATACGTCGACCCATTCAAG
>NZ_JBQEON010000098.1:0-386 GCF_052045245.1 Burkholderia sp. 22313 | reverse complement strand
CTGCTAGTGAGCACACAGAGAATGCAACGCCAGCAGTCGAAAAGCCCGCCATGCCGTTCGCCGCGCAGGTTGTTGGCCTGATGTGGTTGAATCCGTTGCAACGCATGGACTACCCGACTGAATGGCAATTGTTGTGGACGCAGGGACTCGCCGCGCCAAACAAGAATGACGATATGGTTCGCACCGACCCGAAGTCCTTTACTACTCTGCAATCGGTCGCGGGCATCGCGTACGGCAACCGAGGCAAAGAAACATTCAGAGGCTTCTACCGCAAGTACATGTTTGAGTTTCCTCTGCTGCTTAGCTCGCGCTATGCCTTCAATCCAAAATACTTCTACACAGTCGCGCCCAACTATAAAAAGGACTGGCGGGAACTCGCGGGCATT
>NZ_JBQEON010000097.1:0-418 GCF_052045245.1 Burkholderia sp. 22313 | reverse complement strand
GGCACGCAGACGCTGAACGGCGCGAGCACCTATACGGGCGGCACGAACCTGAACAGCGGCAGCCTCGTGATCGGCAACAGCGGGGCGCTCGGCACGGGCACGTTGACGGTCGGCGGTGCGGCGACGCTCGATACGAACGCGAACCTGTCGGTCGGCAACGCGATCGATCTCGGCACGGGCGCGACGCTGTCGCTCGGCGGCAGCAACGCGCTCGGGCTGGGCGGCGCGATCTCCGGCGCGGGCGCGCTCGTGAAGGACGGCGCGGCGACCACGACGCTGACGGGCGTGAACACGTACACCGGCGGCACGACGATCAACGCCGGCACACTGGCGCTCGGCGCGGGCGGCAGCCTCGTATCGACCGGCGCGATGAATCTCGCGGGCGCAGGCGCGACGCTCGACCTGAGTGCTGCGTCGG
>NZ_JBQEON010000096.1:0-442 GCF_052045245.1 Burkholderia sp. 22313 | reverse complement strand
AGCGACTTTCCATATTTTGACTTACATGCCCCATAGCTTCAGGCCATTCGAGGATTCGAAAAGATATGCGATAGCTGCAACGAATGATCGTTTGTATATAGAAAAACATCGTCAATATGATTCGTATGTCGTTTCTTATCCATTGATTCCGGGATTCGTCTACGACAGCAAGAGCGACATACCTGACGGCAAGCATGTCGAATACGATACAACTGTCCCGCTCGGTTTAAGGACTCCGTCGGACCAGGACCGCATCACATGCGACGCGTCAATCAAGCCGACCAATCCAGATGCGCCACTGGTGCGCTAATGCACGCGCCCCTCTCTGTAAGGAACAAGATCATGAAAGATCCCGTTTGTGGAAACTCTAATGGTTCGTAGACTAGTTATCGTCACACTGATGCTGCTGATGCAGGGCTGTAGTGCGCAGCGTCCGTATTCA
>NZ_JBQEON010000095.1:0-514 GCF_052045245.1 Burkholderia sp. 22313 | reverse complement strand
GTTGATGCCGACCTGGCCGACGTCGATCTCGCTCTGGAACTTGCGCGCGGCCGCGCCGCTCTGCGTGAAGATGCCCACGCCGTTGCCCATCGGGTTCGCGTTGACGAGCGCGATCGCTTCGTCGAGCGTGTCGACTTCCATCACGACCAGCACCGGCCCGAAGATTTCATGCGTGTAGACCGTCATGTCGGTCGTCACGCCCGAGAAGATCGTCGGCCCGACGAAGTTGCCGTCCTCGAAACCGGCGACCTTCACGTCGCGGCCATCGAGTTCGAGCTTCGCGCCTTCCTTGATGCCCGCGTCGATCAGCGACAGCACGCGCGCCTTCGCGCCGCGCGAGACGACCGGCCCGACGTCGGTGCCCGCTTCCGAGCCCGCGTTGACCTTCAGCGTCTTCGCCTTCGCGACGATGTCCGGCAGCCAGTCGCGCGCCTTGCCCACCAGCACCGCGACCGACGTCGCCATGCAGCGCTGGCCGGCCGCGCCGAAGCCGGCGCCGACCAGCGCGTTGATC
>NZ_JBQEON010000094.1:0-514 GCF_052045245.1 Burkholderia sp. 22313 | reverse complement strand
GATCAACGCGCTGGTCGGCGCCGGCTTCGGCGCGGCCGGCCAGCGCTGCATGGCGACGTCCGTCGTCGTGCTGGTCGGCAAGGCACGCGACTGGCTGCCCGATCTGGTCGCCAAGGCGAAGGCGCTGAAGGTCAACGCGGGCGCGCAAGCCGGTACGGACGTCGGCCCGGTCGTGTCGAAGGCGGCGAAGGCGCGCATCCTGTCGCTGATCGACGCCGGCGTGAAGGAAGGCGCGACGCTGCTGCTCGATGGCCGCGACGTGCAGGTGCCCGGCTACGAGCAGGGCAACTTCGTCGGCCCGACGATCTTCTCGGGCGTGACCACCGACATGTCGATCTACCAGGAAGAAATCTTCGGGCCGGTGGTGGTCGTGCTCGAAGCCGACACGCTCGACGACGCGATCGCGCTCGTCAACCGCAACCCGATGGGCAACGGCGTCGGCCTCTTCACGCAAAGCGGCGCGGCCGCGCGCAAGTTCCAGAGCGAGATCGACGTCGGCCAGGTCGGCATCAAC
>NZ_JBQEON010000093.1:0-531 GCF_052045245.1 Burkholderia sp. 22313 | reverse complement strand
CCGCCGACGGTCAGGTCGCCTTGCGTGTTGGTGAGCGCGACGTTGGTGGTGCCGAGGTTGCGCGACAGCGTGTCGGCGCCGATCGAACGATCGTCGCTCACGCCGGCGTTGGCGGCTTCGATGGTCCAGGTGCCGGCGGTGTTGCCTGCACGCGTGTCGACCGTGGTGCCGTGTGCAACGCGAACCTGTTCGCCGCGCGTGAGGATCGAGCCGGCCGGTGCGTCGGCCTCGGCTGCGCTCGTGTCGAGCTTGCCGCCGACGTTGACGGTGCCGCCGTCGAGCGTGATCTTGCCGCCGCGGAGCGCGATCTTGCCGTGGATGTCGGTGGCGAGCCCCTTCGCTTCGATCGTGCCGGTGTTGTTGACCACGGCGTTCAGCAGGTCGCCTGCCGCGCGCGCGGTCATCAGCACTTCGCCGCCGTCGGCCTTGAGCAGGCCGCCGTTGTTGGCCTGCGCATCGACGGCGCCGCCTTCGACCTGCAGGCTGAGCAGGTCGTTGCCGTCGAAGTTGACCTTGAACGCATTGCCGGCG
>NZ_JBQEON010000092.1:0-558 GCF_052045245.1 Burkholderia sp. 22313 | reverse complement strand
CCGCCGACGGTCAGGTCGCCTTGCGTGTTGGTGAGCGCGACGTTGGTGGTGCCGAGGTTGGTCGACAGCGTATCGGCATCGATCGATGCGTTGGCCGGATAGAGGCTGTCGGTCTTGTTGTTTGCGACGCCTGCATTGGCCGCTTCGATGGTCCAGGTGCCGGCCGTATTGCCAGCGCGCGTGTCGACCGTGGTGCCGCGTGCAACACGAACCTGCTGGCCGCGCGTGACGACGGAGCCTGCCGGCGCCTCGGCTTCGGCGGCGCTCGCGTCGAGCTTGCCGGCGACCTTGACCGTGTCGCCGTCGAGCGTGATCTTGCCGCCGTCGAGCGCGATCTTGCCGTTGAGGTCGCTGGTGAGCCCCTTCGCTTCGATCGTGCCGGTGTTGTTGACGACGGCGTTCAGCAGGTTGCCCGCTGCGCGCGCGGTCATCAGCACTTCGCCGCCATCGGCCTTGAGCAGGCCGCCGTTGCTGGCTTGCGCATCGACGGCGCCGCCCTCGACCTGCAGGCTGAGCAGGTCGTTGCCGTCGAAGTTGACCTTGAACGCATTGCCGGCG
>NZ_JBQEON010000091.1:0-581 GCF_052045245.1 Burkholderia sp. 22313 | reverse complement strand
CACGCCCGCGCTGATGCCGATCTTCGCGCCGTACATCAACTCGTATCGCCGGCTGTCGCGTTTCATGGCCGCGCCGATCAACGTGCAGTGGGGCTACGACAATCGCACGGTCGGCTTTCGCATTCCGCAGTCGACGCCGGTCGCGCGACGCATCGAGAACCGCATTCCGGGCGTCGACTGCAATCCGTACCTCGCGTTCGCCGCGACGCTTGCGGCCGGCTATCTCGGTCTCACGCAGCAGCTCGCGCCGACCGAACCGATCGCGTCCGACGGCTACGACCTGCCGTACCAGCTGCCGCGCAATCTCGAGGAGGGTATCTCGCTGATGGCCGCGTGCACGCCGCTCGCGGGCATTCTCGGCGACAAGTTCGTGAAGGCGTACCTGGCGCTGAAGGAAACCGAATACGAGGCGTTCTTCCGCGTGATCAGCTCGTGGGAGCGCCGGCATCTTCTGCTGCACGTGTAAGCGTGCGGCATCGACCAGCGGAGTCAACATGACCGAACCCAACGAATCCGTCGCCGCGCGCACGACCGCCGAATACCGCGCGCTCGACGCCGCGCATCACATCCACCCGTTCTCG
>NZ_JBQEON010000090.1:0-602 GCF_052045245.1 Burkholderia sp. 22313 | reverse complement strand
CTGCTAGTGAGCACACAGAGAATGCAACGCCAGCAGTCGAAAAGCCCGCCATGCCGTTCGTCACGCAGGTCGTCGGCCTAATGTGGCTGAATCCGTTGCAACGCATGGACTACCCGACCGAATGGCAATTGCTGTGGACACAAGGGCTTGCCGCTCCGAACAAGAATGACGACATGGTGCGCACTGATCCGAAGTCGTTTGCAATGCTTAAGTCGATCGGTGCGTTGGTGTACGGCAACCGCGGTACAGAGACGTTCAACGGCTTCTACGCCAAGTACATTGATAAATTCATCTTGTTGCTACGCTCGCGCTACTTTAGCAACGCAAAGTACTTCTATACAGTGAGTCCCGATCGCCAGCGTGACTGGCGCGAGCTCGCCGGCATACACGTAGAAATTGCCGTTCCGCCCCGACTAGATCCTGTCTTTGCCAAGTCCCGCATGGTGGATCGGATGCTGACTTTCTACGAGATCGGCCCGCCGTCACCCAAGACGCTGTGGGGCCGCGACACGCCCCCCGATGTGCAAATCACGCAAGGCGGAGCAAACGCCGGCTTCACGTCGCTGAACAAGGCATTGGACTACCTGCAGGCAAACCCCGAC
>NZ_JBQEON010000089.1:0-626 GCF_052045245.1 Burkholderia sp. 22313 | reverse complement strand
CACGCCCGCGCTGATGCCGATCTTCGCGCCGTACATCAACTCGTATCGCCGGCTGTCGCGCTTCATGGCCGCGCCGATCAACGTGCAGTGGGGCTACGACAACCGCACGGTCGGCTTCCGCATCCCGCACTCGGGCCCGGCCGCACGCCGGATCGAGAACCGGATCCCGGGCGTCGACTGCAATCCGTACCTCGCGCTCGCGGCGACGCTCGCGGCCGGCTATCTCGGCATGACGCAACGCCTCGAGCCGACCGAGCCGCTGGTGAGCGACGGCTACGCGCAGCCGTACCAGCTGCCGCGCAACCTCGAGGAAGGGCTCACGCTGATGGCCGCATGCGAGCCGCTCGGCGAGATTCTCGGCCACAAGTTCCTGAAAGCGTATTTCGCGCTGAAGGAAACCGAATACGAAGCGTTCTTCCGCGTGATCAGCTCGTGGGAACGCCGTCATCTGCTGCTGCACGTATAAGCGCGCGCACGACGCATTATCGAAATACGGAGGAAACATGACGTACCGCAACGAATCCGCGTGGATCCAGCCCGCCGCACCGGCGGCCCGCACGACGCAGGCGCGCACGACCGCCGAATACCGCGCGCTCGACGCCGCGCATCACATCCACCCGTTCTCG
>NZ_JBQEON010000088.1:0-645 GCF_052045245.1 Burkholderia sp. 22313 | reverse complement strand
GACTGCTGGCGTTGCATTCTCTGTGTGCTCACTAGCAGGTGTGGCTTGAGCCGAACGCATCATGGCCGTGGTGAATAGAAACACCATGAACGCGGCCAGGCCAGGTACGGCAAAGAATCGTTTCATCCAATCTCCTATTTCCAAATGAGCCGGGTCGGGTTGTTCTATGTGCGCCATCAGCGTGGCCATGAGCACGGTGGTGATGAGCCATGTCCAGGCAGCGACGACGGCGCGTCGCGGCCAGGTAGCGATCAGCATTTTCAAATCACACCCCCGACCTTCAGGTAGAACTCGCCTGCACGTTCATCCGTGATCGCGTCAGGCTTCTTGCCTTCACTATCCTCGGCATGTACCCATTCATGAATCGGTAGTCCTTCAAGTTGGCCGCGTGAAAAATATTCGGAGTACTTTTTGCTTGGACTATCGTCAGAAAGACCTTTGCTCATTCGCCAATCCGCCTCAATTCTCAAGTCGTAGAGTTGATCGGGCGTCAAATAGCACAGACCAATCGCTGCGTCGTACGCAAGCGCCTTCTCGGCATGCTCCGGATTGGTCATCGTTGTGGAGTGATTGGTCGGGCTATTAGTCGCACCACGATCGAGCCAGTCGACGATCTGCTTGTCGCGCCATTCCTTGTAGCCTTCC
>NZ_JBQEON010000087.1:0-742 GCF_052045245.1 Burkholderia sp. 22313 | reverse complement strand
CGAGCTTAGCAGCAGAGGAAAATCGAACATGTACTTGCGGTAGAAGCCTCTGAATGTTTCCTCGCCTTCATTGCCATATGCGATTCCCGCGACCGATTGCAGAGTAGTAAAGGACTTCGGGTCGGTGCGGACCATATCGTCGTTCTTGTTTGGCGCCGCAAGTCTTTGCGTCCACAACAATTGCCATTCAGTCGGATAGTCCATGCGTTGCAACGGATTCAACCACATCAAGCCAACAACCTGCGCGGCGAACGGCATGGCGGGCTTTTCGACTGCTGACGTTGCATTCTCTGTGTGCTCACTAGCAGATGTGGCTTGAGCCGAACGCATGATGGCCGTGGTGAATAGAAACACCATGAACGCGGCCAGGCCAGGTACGACAAAGAATCGTTTCATCCAATCTCCTGTTTCCAAATGGGCCGGGCCAGGTTGTTCTATGTGCGCCATCAGCGTGGCCATGAGCACGATGGCGATCAACCATGCCGAAACGTCAGCGGCGACACGTCGCGGCCAGGTAGCGATCAATGCCTTCAATTCACACCACCAACCCGGATATAGCTCTGGCTTTACATGTGCCGTGCAGCGGTCAAGTTCACATACAACGCACCACTGCGCCGATTTACATCACCATGAATAGCCTTGCATGCCGTAATCGGTATCGTGGCGGCGGCCCCACCACGGTAGGTAGGCGTTGTTGCCGCCGCGTGCGCGGAACCAGTCCTGGTTCGGATCGATCGGCGTG
>NZ_JBQEON010000086.1:0-772 GCF_052045245.1 Burkholderia sp. 22313 | reverse complement strand
GCTCATCGCCACCGTGCTCATGGCCACGCTGATGGCGCACGTAGAACAACCCGACCCGGCACATTTGGAGATAGGTGATTGGATGAAACGATTCTTTGTTGTACCTGGCTTGGCTGCGCTCATGGCGTTTCTCTTCACCACGGCCATGGTGCGTTCGCCACAAGCCGCACCAGTCAAAGATCCTGCGGCGAAGGTAGCACCAGCAGCCGAGGATCAGGCAAAGCCATTCGTCGCGCAAGTCGTCGGCCTGATCTGGTTGAATCCGCTGCAGCGCATGGATTATCCGACCGAATGGCAATTGTTGTGGACGCAAGGTCTGGTTGCACCGAACCAGAATGATGACATGGTGCGCACGAAGCCTGAAAAATATTCGTCGCTTCGATCCATCGGAGCATTGGTTTACGGTAACGAAGGCGAAGAAACGTTCAAGGGCTTCCATCACAAGTACGCGCGAAAGTTTCTCGTGTTGATGCGTTCACGCTACTTCTCGAACGACAAGTATTTCTACACCGTGAAATCTGAAAGCTCGAAAGATTGGCGCGAGCTTGCCGGAATGCGTATCGAGTTTGCGTTACCTCCGAGACTTGATCCGATCGAAGCGAAGACGTACTTGACCAATGAGTTTGTCGAATGCTTCGAGATCGGCCCTCCGTCACCCAAGACACTTTGGAGCCGCGACGTGCCTCCCGACGTGCAAATCACCCAAGGCGCTGCAAACGCCGGCTTCACGTCGCTGAACAAGGCATTGGACTACCTGCAGGCAAACCCCGAC
>NZ_JBQEON010000085.1:0-816 GCF_052045245.1 Burkholderia sp. 22313 | reverse complement strand
GCGCACGTAGAACAACCCGACCCGGCGCATTTGGAAATAGGAGATTGGATGAAACGATTCTTTGTCGTACCTGGCCTGGCCGCGCTGACGGTGTTTCTGTTCACCACGGCCATCATGCGTTCGGCTCAAGCCGCCCCCGTGCGGGAGCCTGTAGGGCATGCAGCGCCTGCAGTCGAAGAGCCGCCGAAGCCATTCGTGGCGCAGGTTGTCGGTCTGATGTGGCTGAATCCGTTGCAACGGATGGACTATCCGACAGAATGGCAATTGCTGTGGGCACAAGGACTGGTTGCACCGAACAAGAACGATGACATGGTGCGCACGAAACCTGAGAAATTCTCGTCGCTTCGATCCATTGGAGCATTGGTTTACGGCAACGAAGGCGGTGAAACGTTCAACGGGTTCTACGCCAAGTACATTGACAAATCCATCTTATTGCTGCGCTCCCGCTATTTCAGCAACGCGAAGTATTTCTATTCGGTGAGCGCCAATCGCCAGAACGACTGGCGTGAACTCGCCGGCATACGCGTCGAAGCGGCCGTTCCACCCCGACTTGATCCAAGCTTTGCCAAGTCACGCATGGTCGACCGGATGATGAATTTCTTCGAGATCGGCCCGCCATCCCCGAAGTCACTGTGGAGCCGCGACACACCTCCCGACGTCCAAATCACCCAAGGCGGAACCAACGCCGGTTTCACGTCGCTGAACAACGCGCTGGACTACTTGCAGGCGAATCCCGACAAGACGGTATGGGTGATGAACTGGGACGCGCCGAACTTCCCGCCCAAGGACGCACAGATCAACGAAAACCTCGTCGTG
>NZ_JBQEON010000084.1:0-847 GCF_052045245.1 Burkholderia sp. 22313 | reverse complement strand
GAGGCCCGTCGACGTGGAGGTCGACAGCGAAGCGACTGAGCTATCGGTGGAGCTGAGGCCCGTCGACAACGAAGTGATGCCGGTAGACAGCGACGAGATCGCGCTGCTGGACGACGACACCGTCGTCGACAGCGAATCCACGGCCGAATTGGTCGCGAAGAGCTGGGAGCCGTTGATCGCGTCCGTGCTGGTCGCGGTGATTTGACCGGCCGCGACATTGGTGATCTGACGCGTGGTGCCCGTGCTCGCATTGCCGACGCTCACCACGCTGGTCGGATTGCCGCCCGCAAACGTGCTCGTCACGCCGCCGATGATGCCCGTCGGCGTGGGGTTGGGCGCCGCGGTGACGGAGCCGCGGCCGAGCGCGACGTCGCCGGTGTTGTTGGCGATGGCCTTCGGACCGATCGCGACCGAGTCGGTGCCGAGCGCCTGGCTGTCCGCTACCGTCGAATTCGCGTGGAAGTACTTGATGCCCTGGCTATTGATGCTGTCGATCGCCGAGCCGACGCTGCCGGCGGTCGACGTCGTGCCGTTCGCGTTGTAGGTGGTGTATGCCGGAGCGGAAACCGTGCCGGTCGTCGGATCGTACTTGGCGCCGCCGCCCAGTGCGGAGGCCGTGCTGTTGCCGAGGTTGTCCGTCTTGGTCGTGACCGAGCTGAGACCCGTGGACAACGAGCTGATGCCGGTCGAAGTCGACGTGGAAAGCGACGTGATCGAACTGTTAGCGGACGACAGGCCGGTCGAGGTTGACGACGAAAGCGAGGTCATCGAGCTATTGGTCGAGCTGAGGCCGGTGGACAGCGAATTGATGCCGGTCGAAGTCGACGTGGACAGCGACGTGATCGAG
>NZ_JBQEON010000083.1:0-886 GCF_052045245.1 Burkholderia sp. 22313 | reverse complement strand
GGTGATCGCGCCGGTCACGTAGTACGGGAAGATGCCGGGCAGGATCGCCTGGCGCCACCACTGCCAGCCGCGAATGCGGAAATTCTTCGTCGCTTCCTTGTAGTCGTTCGGATAGGACATCGCGCCGGCGATCACGTTGAACAGGATGTACCACTGCGTGCCGAGCACGATCAGCGGCGACAGCCAGATGTCCGCGTTCAGATGGAAGTGGACGATCACGATCACGAACACCGGAAACAGCAGGTTCGCCGGGAACGCGGCGAGGAACTGCGCGAGCGGCTGGATCTTCTCGGCCAGCTTCGGGCGCAGCCCGATCAGCACGCCGAGCGGCACCCAGATCACCGATGCGATCGCGATCAGCACGACCACGCGCAGCAGCGTGATCAGCCCGAGCACGAGCACGTGGCCGACCTCGCCCATCGTCACGCCGGTCGCGACGAAGCTGACGACGCGCCACGCGACGTACACCGTCAGCAGGATCACGAACGCGCCCCACACGACGTCGCCGATGCGCGACGAGCGGCGGCTCGCCGCGACGCGTGCGCCGACGCCCTTGAACGACGGCACGCGCAGCGGAATCCGCGCCGCCTGCGACAGCAGCCAGCCGGCCGGCACGAGCAGCTGATGGATCAGGTGCGTGCGACGCATCATGTCGAGCAGCCAGGACTGGGGCGCATCGCCCGACGCGGTGTTCTCCATCCGGAACTTGTCGGCCCATGCGACGAGCGGGCGGAACAGGAACTGGTCGTACGCGAGGATCACGACGGACATCGCGACGATCACCCAGCCGACCGCGCCGAGGTTCTTGTCCGAGATCGCCTGCGCCAGATACGCGCCGATCCCCGGCAGCGTGATCGTCTGGTTGCCGACGGTGATGGCTTCCGAC
>NZ_JBQEON010000082.1:0-889 GCF_052045245.1 Burkholderia sp. 22313 | reverse complement strand
GTCGGAAGCCATCACCGTCGGCAACCAGACGATCACGCTGCCGGGGATCGGCGCGTATCTCGCGCAGGCGATCTCGGACAAGAATCTCGGCGCGATCGGCTGGGTGATCCTGACGATGACGGTCGTGATCCTCGCGTACGACCAGCTCCTGTTCCGCCCGCTGATCGCCTGGGCCGACAAGTTCCGGATGGAGAACACCGCGTCGGGCGATGCGCCGCAATCCTGGCTGCTCGACCTCGTGCGCCGCACGCGCCTGATTCATCAGCTGCTCGTGCCGGCCGGCTGGTTCTTCGCGAAGGCCGCGCGGATCCCGCTGCGGCTGCCGCTGTCGGGCGCGATGCGCTTCACGCTGCCGAAGGTCGAGAAGAAGGCGTCGCGCACGGTCGACATTTCGTGGGCGGTGCTGGTGCTGATCGGCACGGCCTATATCGTGTGGCGCGTCGTCAGCTTCGTGTCGACCGGCGTCACGATGGCCGAGGTCGGCCACGTGATCGTGCTCGGGCTCATCACGCTGCTGCGCGTGGTCGTGCTGATCTCGATCGCGTCCGTGATCTGGGTGCCGATCGGCGTGTGGGTCGGGCTGCGTCCCCGGCTGGCCGAGAAGCTGCAGCCGCTCGCGCAGTTCCTCGCCGCGTTCCCGGCGAACCTGCTGTTCCCGGTGTTCGTGATCGTGATCGCGCGCTTCCACCTGAATCCCGACATCTGGCTGTCGCCGCTGATCGTGCTCGGCACGCAGTGGTATATCCTGTTCAACGTGATTGCCGGTGCGACGTCCTATCCAAACGACTATCGCGAAGCCGCGACGAACTTCCGGATCCGCGGCTGGCAATGGTGGCGCCAGGCGATCCTGCCCGGCATCTTCCCGTACTACGTGACCGGCGCGATCACC
>NZ_JBQEON010000081.1:0-901 GCF_052045245.1 Burkholderia sp. 22313 | reverse complement strand
ACTTCGATACACCGGCTGAGCGCTTTCATCAATTCGTTGCATCGACGGGTTGAATCCGCAATTGAGACGAATCGAACTCGCGCAAAACGGTGAAGAGGTAGCCACGTCAATCGGCACGATTCGCTCCGACGAAGGACGGTTGGTCCCAGGCGATTTCACTGACTGCCTGCTGCAATTTGAGGAACGACATGGACGTAATGCAACGGACTCGCTTCGCCGCAGCAGCAGCGGCTAATGCTGAAGATGCATCGATTTGGCGTTGGTTTTCCGCCCTTCTTGAAGAGCGTCGTATCCGGTGGCGTTACATGTTCGATAGTTGGGTCGTTAATGTCGATCGCACTCGTGTTGCCTCGGAGTTGACTTTCTATGATGCGATAAGGGCGGCAAAAGAGGAGGCCGAACAGCGGGGGCTAGGACGGCCTGACGAAAGGCCAGCCCGGGGGCGCTGGCAAGGTAGGGACACAGAAGACGTAACACGATGCCGTTCCTATCGCTAATTCGCCTGGACGTCGCAAGATCTTGTGGTGCCTGCTGACTCCAGTGCCCCACCTGCGCGACAGTATGTGAAATCGTGCGGTCAGATTTCGGCTCGTTCGGCCCCGAAGGGGTTGTGCAGGACCAGTGGTGATCGGAGATTGTTTCGCGCGAGATGATCTGCCGTCAAGATTGATTTCGTGACGTTTCCTCGGTCGGCGGAGTCAAGTGGCGAACCTATGCTGATGGCCGCGCGTTGAGTACCAGATCGCTCGCTGCGAGGGCAATGGCACGAAGCAGCAGGTTGATTTTCGCAGTGAGACTGCTCTTTTCGACATTACTTTCTAAGTTTAGAAAATTCAATTCGACTCTCAGACTGAAGGGAATCACGCATGAAGATTCACGAGTACCAGGGTAAGGAAATCCT
>NZ_JBQEON010000080.1:0-914 GCF_052045245.1 Burkholderia sp. 22313 | reverse complement strand
GGCGGCTGGACGATCAGATGATGTATCACGGTGTAGACGCCGGGCAGTTGACGCCCGCGAAGTACACGGAAAGCGTGACGCCGGATGGGTTTTTGAATCCAAAGTTGCTGGCGAATAACTACGTCAAGCCCGATCCGTCGTTTTCACCCGTGATTCATTTTCGGTGGGGTTATCGGGCGACTGGAGCGGAGCTGAAGGAATACGGCGACAAGATCTTCCTGAACGAGAAGGACTATTGGGGCGGCGGTCCGTTTACGAACGGCTGTTCGAGCCTGCCCGATCTTTGGCATGGCGGACTGGACGATCGAACGATGGGATGGATGACGGTGCAAGGCATCAACCCGACCAGCCGTCCGCTGTATCGGGCGCCGCCACGCGCGTATGGCGTGCTCGCGGCGTTGCGCCTCGCCAGGCTGATCGAATCGATCCGCCGAATGCAGGCCGACGTACCGATTACTGTCGTCTGCCATAGCCAGGGCAACATTGTCGGTCTCACCGCGGCCTTCTTCGGCGACGCATTCCCCGATGTCGAAGATCCGTGGGGACGCAAGGGCCACTGCGTCGCGGACGCCTACGTGCTGGCGAATGCACCGTACAGCTTCGCGAATGAGGACGGCCCGTATAAATCCGACACGTTCATGGATACGTGGTCGCAACGCGCGACGAAGGACGCAAGCGGGCAGCGCGGACGGCAGACCTACGCCGCGCGCACGCAGACCTTCGGCAGATTCCTGTCGATCATCGGCGCTCGCAAGGCATGTGAACTGCCCGCGAACAAGATCGATGAAGACATGGAAAACGAGCGTGTCTCGCCGACGAGCAACCGGTCGTATGCGGCGCAAGAGGATCGTCTGCGGCACGGCTTGAATGGGTCGACGTATGGCCGCGTCACCGCGTATTGCTGTCCGCACGAT
>NZ_JBQEON010000079.1:0-921 GCF_052045245.1 Burkholderia sp. 22313 | reverse complement strand
CGAGCTTAGCAGCAGAGGAAAATCGAACATGTACTTGCGGTAGAAGCCTCTGAATGTTTCATCGCCTTCATTGCCATATGCGATTCCCGCTACCGATTGAAGGGTAGTGAAAGACTTCGGATCGGTGCGAACCATATCGTCATTCTTGTTTGGTTCGGAAAGTCCTTGCGTCCACAACAATTGCCATTCGGTTGAATAGTCCATGCGTTGTAATGGATTCAACCACATCAAGCCGACTACCTGCGCGACGAACGGCTTGGTAGGCTCTTCGGCATATGGCGACGAATTCTCTAGCGCCCTAACAGGCGCTGCATGTGCCGAGCGCACGATGGATGTGGCGAACAGAAACACCATGAGTGCGGCCAGGCCAGGTACGGCAAAGAATCGTTTCATCCAATCTCCTATTTCCAAATGCGCCGGGTCGGGTTGTTCCACGTGCGCCATCAGCGTGGCCATTAGTACGGTGGTGATGAGCCATGTCGAAGCGGCTGCGATGGCACGTCGCGGCCATGTAGCGATTAGAGCCTTCAAATCACACCTCCGACCTTCAGGTAGAACTCGCCTTCACGTTCATCTGTGATCGTGTCAGGCTTGTTGCCTTCACTATCCTCCGCATGTACCCATTCATGAATCGATAAATCGTCAAGTTGTCCGCGTGAAAAATATTCGTAATACTTCTTGTTTGGATTTCTGTCCGGGAGACCTTTGCTGGTCCGCCAATCTGCCTCAATCCGAAGCGATTTCATTTGCTTAGGCGTGAGATAGCAAAGACCCACCGCAACGTCATAAGCAAGCGCCTTCTCGGCATGCTCCGGATTGGTCATCGTCGTGGAGTGATTGGTCGGGCTATTCGTCGCACCGCGATCGAGCCAGTCGACGATCTGCTTGTCGCGCCATTCCTTGTAGCCTTCCGGCATCGCG
>NZ_JBQEON010000077.1:0-2674 GCF_052045245.1 Burkholderia sp. 22313 | reverse complement strand
TGCGTGATGTTGTCCAGATGCACGACCGCCTGGTCGACCTGCGCCACGCCGGTGCTCTGTTCGGCCGTGGACGAGCTGATCTCCGCGATCAGGTCCGATACGCGCTTCACCTGCGTGACGATGTCCTCCATCGTCTTGCCGGCACCATCGACGATCCGTGCGCCCGATTCGACCCGGTCCACGCTCGCGCCGATCAGCGTCTTGATCTCCTTCGCCGCGTTCGCGCTGCGCTGCGCGAGCGCCCGCACCTCGCCGGCGACCACCGCGAAGCCGCGCCCCTGATCGCCCGCACGCGCCGCTTCCACGGCCGCGTTCAGCGCGAGGATGTTGGTCTGGAATGCGATGCCGTCGATCACGCCGATGATGTCGGAAATCTTCCGCGAACTCGCCGTGATGTCGTTCATCGTCGTGACGACCTCGCTCACCGCCTGCCCGCCGCGCTCGGCCGCCTCGCTCGCCGACACCGACAACTGGTTCGCCTGCAGCGCCGTCTCCGCATTGCTCGACACGGTGGCCGTCATCTCGGCCATCGATGCGGCCGTCTGCTGCACGCTGGTCGAAGCCTGTTCGGTGCGCGCGCTCAGGTCGTTGTTGCCCTGCGCGATCTCGTTGCTCGCGCGCTGCACGTTGTGCACCTGCTCGCTGACGTCGTCGACCAGCCAGCGGAACATCAGCCCGAGCTGGTTGATCGTGCGCAGCGTCATGCCGATCTCGTCGACCCGGTTCATCGCGACGCCGGTGCGGCTCTCGCCGGTCGCGACGCGCAACGCCTGGTCGCGCAACTGCATCAGCGGACGCGCGATCTGCGCGTCGAGCCACAGGCCGGCGGCCACCGACACGCCCGCCGTCGCGGCCGCAAATGCCGCGAGCCCGCCGCCGGCCAGCCCGCATGCCCAACCCGCGCCGACGACCGCCGGCGCCAGCACGCCCAGCGTCGAATGCAGCCGCGCGCGCACCGACATCGTCTGGAACAGCGACGCCACGCGCATCAGCCCGGTCCGGACGATCAGCCCCTTGTGGAAACGGCGGTTGCCGGCCTTGCCTTCGCGGAATGCGCGGTACAGCGCGTCGGCGGCCGCGATCTCGTCGCGCGACGCCTTCGTGCGCACCGACATGTAGCCGGTCGGCTGTCCGTTGCGCATCACCGGCACCGTATTCGAACGCACCCAGTAGTGATCGCCATTCTTGCGGCGGTTCTTCACGAGCGCGGTCCACGGTTCGCCGTTCTTCAGCGTCGCCCACATGTCGGCGAACGCCTCTTTCGGCATGTCCGGGTGCCGCACGACGTTGTGCGGCTGACCCTCGATCTCCTCGGGGGAAAATCCGCTGACCTGGATAAAGGCGGCGTTCGCGTACGCGATATAACTGTTCGCGTCGGTGGTCGACATCAGCGTCGCGTCGTCGGGAAATTCGTATTCGCGTTGCGTGACAGGCTGGTTATTGCGCATGGTATGGAGGTCCGGGTGACGGATCTTGCGTCCGCTTGGGGATTGGATCGAGACCGCACGCTACGCGGTCGGCCCGCGTGCGTTCGATCAGACTCCTGCGCTTTCGGCAAATTCGGCGAAAACATTATGGTGGCCGCGGGTAAATATGCATTAACTTTGCATCATCTTGTTTAACTTGAGCAATTTGTTTATAGGTGAATCAAAAAACCAGTTTCATCAAGGATTTAAAACCCAATCGTCTGATTATTTGAAGCAACGTCTCTCGTACGATTAACTAATAGGTTAACAATCGCAAATTCAAATTCCGCTCGTTTGCCGCAATCAAATCGAATCCAAAAACCGGAGATTCGTCGCGTCGCCTCGCCGCATGGCAACGGGGCGCGCCCGCGCGCGCCGACGATTATCGAAACACGTTCACCGCATCCACGAGCCGCGTCGCCTGCTGCTTCAGGCTTTCCGACGCCGCGGTGCTCTGCTCGACCAAGGCCGCGTTCTGCTGCGTGATGTTGTCCAGATGCACGACCGCCTGGTCGACCTGCGCCACGCCGGTGCTCTGTTCGGCCGTGGACGAGCTGATCTCCGCGATCAGGTCCGATACGCGCTTCACCTGCGTGACGATGTCCTCCATCGTCTTGCCGGCACCATCGACGATCCGTGCGCCCGATTCGACCCGGTCCACGCTCGCGCCGATCAGCGTCTTGATCTCCTTCGCCGCGTTCGCGCTGCGCTGCGCGAGCGCCCGCACCTCGCCGGCGACCACCGCGAAGCCGCGCCCCTGATCGCCCGCACGCGCCGCTTCCACGGCCGCGTTCAGCGCGAGGATGTTGGTCTGGAATGCGATGCCGTCGATCACGCCGATGATGTCGGAAATCTTCCGCGAACTCGCCGTGATGTCGTTCATCGTCGTGACGACCTCGCTCACCGCCTGCCCGCCGCGCTCGGCCGCCTCGCTCGCCGACACCGACAACTGGTTCGCCTGCAGCGCCGTCTCCGCATTGCTCGACACGGTGGCCGTCATCTCGGCCATCGATGCGGCCGTCTGCTGCACGCTGGTCGAAGCCTGTTCGGTGCGCGCGCTCAGGTCGTTGTTGCCCTGCGCGATCTCGTTGCTCGCGCGCTGCACGTTGTGCACCTGCTCGCTGACGTCGTCGACCAGCCAGCGGAACATCAGCCCGAGCTGGTTGATCGTGCGCAGCGTCATGCCGATCTCGTCGACCCGGTTCATC
>NZ_JBQEON010000076.1:0-3205 GCF_052045245.1 Burkholderia sp. 22313 | reverse complement strand
CAACCTCGGCACCACCAACGTCGCGCTCACCAACACGCAAGGCGACCTGACCGTCGGCGGCCCGGTCGCGTGGAACAGCGACCGCGCACTCACGCTCACGTCGCAGAAGGGCAACGTCGACCTGCAGCAGGCGCTGTCCGCCACCGGCGCGAACGCGAGCCTGAACGTCAACGCCGCCGACAAGATCCGCATCGACGAGGCGGTCAAGCTCACCGGCCGCAACGCGCACCTCGAGCTCAATTCGAAGAACGGCCATACGCTGAACAACGGCGCTGCCGTGACGCTGTCCGGCGACAACGCATCGTTCCGCTCGAACGGCGAAGACTACCAGGTGCTGCACACCGTCGCCGACCTGCGTAACGTCGATTCGAACCGCAGCGGCCGCTACGTGATCGGCAACACGATCGACGGCGCCAATACGAGCCTCCGCAGCATCGGCGGCAACCAATCGTTCCATGGCGTATTCGACGGCCTCGGCAACACGCTCGAGCGCCTGCGCATTTCCAACCCGGGCCAGACGACCGTCGGCCTGTTCTCGCACAACGCCGGCCGCATCGCCAACCTCAATCTGAGCGACATCGTGACGACCGCATCGGGCCTGCCGTACGGCTATCCGATTTCCGTCGGCACGCTCGCCGGCAGCAACTCGGGCACGATCTCGAACGTGACGGCCGACAACGTCGCGGTCTCTGCCACGGGGACGGCGATCATCGGCGGTCTCGTCGGCTCGAACTATGGCGGCACGATCGAGCACGCCAAGGTGTCCGGCCGCATCGCCGGCGATCGCTACGCGCAGGCAATCGGTGGCCTCGTCGGCGAGAACCTGACGCTGCTGAACCAGCCTCCGGTCTCGGCGATGATCCGCGACAGCCAGGCCGACGTCCAGATCAACGCCGCGCACGACGGCGCCACAGGCGGCCTGGTCGGGCACAACACGGGCATGATCGAGCGCTCGTCGAGCACCGGCAGCGTGAACGCGACGGGCAGCCAGTCGATGGTCGGCGGGCTCGTCGGCATGAACGACGGCAACGGCATCGTCAAGCAGTCGTCGTCGTCCGCGAACGTGACCGCGCGCAACAATGCCGTGGCGGGCGGGCTCGTCGGTCTCAACCTGGCCACCATCGCGGATTCGCGCGCCAGCGGCAAGGTGAGCGTCGGCGAGCGTAGCGTCGCAGGCGGTCTCGCAGGCGTGAACCTGGGCGACATCGACGCGTCCACGGCCAACGGCGACGTGTTCGCGGCCGCATCGAGCACGGTCGGCGGTCTCGTCGGCACGAACAGCGGCCGGATCATGAAGTCGCAGGCCAACGGCAACGTGACGGCGGGCAGCAAGGCGGCGGCCGGCGGCTTCGCCGGCTACAACGACGGCGACATCGACGAGTCGACCGCGACGGGCAACGTCGTCGCCGGCGCCGACAGCCTCGCCGGCGGCTTCGCCGGACGCAACGGCAAGTCGGGTCGCATCCATGCGTCCGACGCGCAAGGTCAGGTCCGGGCCACGGGCAAATCGACGCTCGGCGGCTTCGCGGGCGCGAACGACGGCTTCATCGAGACGTCCCTCGCCAGCGGCAACGTGACCGGCGACCAGAGCAGCACGGTCGGCGGTTTTGTCGGCACGAATGCCGGCACCATCGAGGCGTCCGACGCATCCGGCAACGTGGCTGCAGGCGACAACGGCACCGCGGGCGGCTTTGCCGGGCTCAACAGCGGCACGCTGGATTCCGCCAACGCATCGGGCACCGTCACCGTTCGGAACGCCGGCACGGCGGGTGGTCTCGTGGGGCTCAACCAGGGCCTCGTGCGCACGTCGAGCGCAAACGGCAAGGTCCTGACCGGGCAATCGAGCTACGCCGGCGGCCTCGCAGGCCGCAATACCGGGACGATCGCCGATTCCCGCGCCACGGGCGCGGTGAAGGCGGGCGACTTCTCGTCGGCCGGCGGCCTCGTCGGCCGTAACGAGAGCGGCACCGTCGCACGCTCGACGGCGTCGGGCGACGTCGAAGCCGGCACGCAGAGCAATGTCGGCGGCCTCGTCGGCCTCCTGGCCGGGCAAGTCGACCAGTCGCGCGCGACGGGTTCCGTCAAGGGCGGCGACGCCAGCTACGTCGGTGGCCTCGTCGGCAACAGCGGCGGCCTCATCAATGCGTCGTCGTCGAGCGGCACCGTCTCCGGCGGCCGCTACGCACGACTGGGCGGCCTCGTCGGCGGCAACTTCGGCTTCGTCTACGGCTCGTCGAGCACCAGCCGCGTCGACGTGAAGGCTGGCTACGACCAGTCCTACGGCGCACTGATCGGCGTGAACTACGGTCGCGTGAAGCCCTGACGTGAACCCGGACGGCTCCGGCTCCGCCGCATAAGCGGCATGCCGGATGCCGTCGCCTGATGCGAGCGGTCCGACCGCTCGTCGCCGGCGGCCGCGAGGCCGCCGGTTGTCACCCTCCGGCCGATCGGCTTTCGAGGTCGGCCGGACTTCCGACAATCAACCAGGAAGACCAATAATGAACAAGACCTACGCACTCGTCTGGAACCAAGCCCAAGGATGCTGGAGCGCCGTCGGGGAAACCGCGCGCCGGCGCGCCAAGCCCGGCAGCGCCAAGCGCGTCGCCGCCGCTCTCTCCCTGCTCGGCATCGTCAGCCTGCCCGCCTTCGCGCTGCCCACCGGCGAGAACATCACCGCCGGCAAGGCCGACATCATTCGTGAAAACGACGGCAAGTCGATGCTCGTCAACCAGCACTCCGACAAACTCATCACCAACTGGAACGACTTCAGCATCGCCGGCAACGAGCGCGTGTCGTTCCATCAGCCCGGCAGGCAGTCGATCGCGCTGAACCGCGTCGTCGGCAACAACGGCAGCCAGATTCAAGGCCAGCTCGATGCCAACGGCAAGGTCTTCCTCGTCAACCCCAACGGCGTGCTGTTCGGCTCCGGCGCACAGATCAACGTCGGCGGCCTCGTCGCCTCCACCCAGAACATCGCCGACGCCGATTTCCTCGCCGGCAACTATCGCTTCTCGGGTAACTCCACCGCGTCGATCGTCAACGACGGCCACATCACCGCCGCCGACGGCGGCAGCGTCGCGCTGCTCGGCGCACGCGTGTCCAACAACGGCGTGATCCAGGCCAGGATGGGCCGTGTCGCGCTCGGCGCCGGCAATGCGTTCAAGGTCAACTTCGACGGCAACGACCTGCTCAGCCTGCAGGTCGA
>NZ_JBQEON010000075.1:0-3543 GCF_052045245.1 Burkholderia sp. 22313 | reverse complement strand
CGCGGGGCAGCGGTCACTTTTCTTTGTCTTGCCAAAGAAAAGTAACCAAAAGAAAGGCGCCCGGATAACGCATGACTTCCCGGTGCCGTAGCAACCAGAGTGGCCCTCGCCTAAGTGTCCACGCCAGTCAGGAACCCGGAGTGGTTCGAGCAATGGTTCTGACACCCCCCACTACCCAACAGAGCGGTATACCGCCCGCTAGCTCCGTCCTCGCTTCGCTCGGTCGCAAGGTACTTCAGCCGCAATTCGTACGCCCACGCAACAGCAACGACAGCCCACAGATCAGTTCCCCAAATCAGCAAGACGTCGCTCGCTGCGCACGCCGCGACGATCTCGATTTACTGGATGCATGTGTTATCCGTCACGATTGTGGAAACCAATCGACCGACAACATTGACAGGGGGATGGGCGGACCTGTCGGCCGAGCGAAGCGAGGACGGAGCTAGCGGGCGGTATACCGCTCTGTTGGGTAGTGGGAGGTGTCAGAACCATTGCTCGAACCACTCCGGGTTCCTGACTGGCGCGGACACTTAGGCGAGGGCCACTCTGGTTGCTACGGCACCGGGAAGTCATGCGTTATCCGAGCGCCTTTCTTTTGGTTACTTTTCTTTGGCAAGACAAAGAAAAGTGACCGCTGCCCCGCGCAGGGGCGACGCTAATAGACCGACACGATCACAGGTGCTTCACGCGAAACGAAAGCGCACCACCAAAACCGACCTCAATCCTTCTCGCGCTCGACAAGCGCGCCCCCTCGAGGCTCGCTGCCACCACCGGTCTGCTTCTCGAGCCAGGCTCGCCGATCTTCCCGAGGCGTGACCCCAAACCGCTCGCGATAAGCATTAGAAAAATGCGCAGCGGAAGAGAACCCGCAAACGAGACTGACTTGAACGACTGACTTGCTGGTCCGCTGCAACTGGGTGCGAGCCTTGAGCAACCGAAGATTGAGGTAATACTTCGAGGGCATGGCCCCGAGATACTGCCGAAAGAGCCGCTCCAGTTGCCGGCGCGAAACGCCAACGAGCCCAGCGATCTCATCGGTCGTCAAGGGATCCTCGATATTGGCTTCCATCAAAAGCAAGGCATCGTTCAACCGAGGATGTCGCTCACCGGGCGCGGTAACAAAAGGAATCCGCTGCCGCTCCTCGCCGCTGCGCAGCGTGCCGGCCCCAAGCGCATCGGCAATCCGCTCCGAGAGATCCGCCCCATGTTCCCGGCCGATCATGGCCAGCATGAAATCGACAGTAGCCTGCCCACCGGCACAGGTCGCCCGACCGCGATCGATCTCGAAGATCTGCTGCGTGACGATCGACCGTTCGAACTGTTCGGCGAACTGCTGATACGTCTCCCAGTTCACGCTGACGCGATACCCGGAAAGCTGCCCGGCCATCGCGAGCCACCACACGCCGTGGTGAATGCCCGTGACGACCGGCGTGCGCTGCCCGACCCGCGCGAGGCTCGCAAGAAACAACCGATAGTCGGCAAACTGCTGAAACCGCTCCGACACGACAATCAGCCAGTCGCACGCGATCGCATCGTTGAACGCCGCATCGGCCTGCCACTGCGCACCGCCGGCGAGCGGCACGGGCCGCCCATCCCACGAACACACCTGCCAGCGATACAGCAAACGCCCGTCGATCTCGTTCGCGAGATTCAACGCATCGACGATCGGACCCACACCCGACATCGACACGGGCGGCAATGCAACGATCGCCACCTGCGTCGTGCGGGTGGCGCCTGCGGGACGAGACACCGGTACCACGTATGAAACCCGCCCTTCGCGTTACTTGAGACTGCCCGACAGGAACTGCTTCAGACGCTCGCTCTGCGGACGCACCAGCACCTCCTTCGGATCACCCTCTTCCTCGGTCCGTCCCTGATGCAGGAACATCACATGATTCGACACGTTGCGCGCGAAACCCATCTCGTGCGTGACGACAATCATCGTGCGCCCTTCCTCGGCCAGCTTCTGCATCACCTTCAGCACTTCACCGACCAACTCGGGATCGAGCGCCGACGTCGGTTCGTCGAACAGCATCACGTCCGGATGCATCGCAAGCGCTCGCGCGATCGCGACCCGCTGCTGCTGGCCGCCCGACAGATGCGACGGATACTGCTTCTCGACGCGCGGCGGCAAGCCGACCTTCTCCAGGTACTCGCGCGCACGCTCCTCGGCTTCCTTCTTCGAAATGCCGAGCACGTGCACCGGCGCTTCCATCACGTTCTCGAGCACGTTCATGTGCGCCCACAGATTGAAGTGCTGGAACACCATCGCGAGCTTCGTGCGGATGCGCTGCAACTGCTTGTGATCGGCCACCTCGAGCGCGCCGGCACGGTCGGTCTTCGTGCGCACGGCCTCGCCGTCGACGACGATCTGCCCCGCATTCGGCCGCTCGAGGAAATTGATGCAGCGCAGGAACGTGCTCTTGCCCGAGCCGCTCGCGCCGATGATGCTGATGACGTCGCCGGCCTTCGCGTTCAGCGACACGCCCTTGAGCACCTCGTTGTCGCCATAGCGCTTGTGAATGTCGACCGCGGCAAGCTTGGTGGAAGCGGACGCGCTCGTTTGAGTGATCTCGGCCATCTGGCTCTCCTCGAATGAAATCAATGACGGCCGGCCGCGAGATACGCGAGCCAGTGGCGCTCCGCCCGGCGAAATGCCGCGACGAGTGCGAACGATACCGCAAGATAGATCAGCGCGGCGATCCCGAACGACTGGAACGCCATGTAGGTTGCGGAATTGGCATCGCGCGCGACCTTCAGGATGTCGGGCACGGTTGCCGTGAACGCGACGGTGGTCGCGTGCAGCATCAGGATCACCTCGTTGCTGTACAGCGGCAACGCACGGCGCAGCGCCGACGGCAGGATCACGCGGCGGTACATCGTGAACGGCGACATCCCGTACGCACGTGCCGCCTCGACCTCGCCGTGCGGGATCGCGCGAATCGCGCCCGCGAAGATCTCGGTCGTGTACGCGCAGGTGTTCAACGCGAACGCGAGGATCGCGCAGTTGAAGCCGCTGCGGAAAAACGCGTCGAGCAACGAATGCGAACGCACGAACTCGAGGCTGTACATGCCGGTGTACAGCAGCAGCAGCTGCACGTAGAGCGGCGTGCCGCGGAACACGTACGTGTAGAACCGCACCGGCATCGACAACCACTTCTTCTTCGACACGCGCGCGACCGCGAGCGGCACCGCGCACACGAAGCCGAACGAAATCGACGCGACGAGCAGCCACAGCGTCACCGCAAGGCCGGAGAGGCGCTGGCCGTCCCAGTAAAGGAACGCCTGGCCGAATTCCTGGAGGATCTCGATCATAGTTCTGCGTGCCGCACGCCCGTGGAATAACGCTTCTCGAGCTGGATCAGCACGAGGTTGGAAACGGTCGTGATCGCAAGATAGATCAACGCCGCAATGAGGATGAAGAAGAACATGTTGAACGTGCTCTTGCCGGCGTCCTGCGCGGCCTTCACGACGTCCGCGAGGCCGATGATCGACACCAGCGCGGTGGCCTTCACGAGCACCTGCCAGTTGTTGCCGATGCCC
>NZ_JBQEON010000074.1:0-3983 GCF_052045245.1 Burkholderia sp. 22313 | reverse complement strand
CTGGTTCCGCGCACGCGGCGGCAACAACGCCTACCTCCCGTGGTGGGGGCGCCGCCACGACACCGATTACGGCATGCAAGGCTATTCGTGGTGATGTAAACCGGCGCAGCGGCGCGTGGCGAACAAAACGCGATAACCACACAACTCATTCAGAGGACGAGTCATATGCGAGGAATCATCCGGGTAGGCGACGTGCATACCCACGGCGGCCGGGTCGAGTCCGGCGCCGCAATCAGCAAGGTCATGGGGCGCGCGGTCGCCCGCTTCGGCGACACCTGTTCGTGCCCGATCCACGGCGCCTGCACGATTGCCGCAGGCGACCCGGCGTTCGACGTCGAAGGCCAACCGGCCGCGTTCGACGGTCACGAGACGTCATGCGGCGCGATGCTGATCTCCTCACTTCCGACCTCGGGGCGAACCTGAATGCCGAAGACGCGCCGCATGACCGCCGAGCAGTTCCGACTGCTGCGGCTTCAGGACACCCGGATCAAGCCGATGAACCAGTGGGCCCTCCACGAGATTTTCGTGAAAGGCCGGTCACAGCGCGAGCTCGCCGCGAAACTGGGCATGAACAGCTCGGCCATGTCTCAACTCGTTCGCAAGACGTGGCAGCGCTATCTGGAATTACCGGGCAACGTCACGCGCCTCATCACGGTGACGATTACGATCCCGGCGAAATACGAACGCGCGCTGCACGCGTGGGTGCAGGATGCACATCGCTTATCGGATCAGCCCGATCGAAACGAGACGACCTGACCGATCCACGCCCCCAAGGCGCCCACGGAATTCGGTCTGCCGCCGGCCGGACACCGCGCCACCCACCTCAGTGACGCCCCGGCCACGCGGACATCCGCATGACCCATTCCCGATGCCCCGCCCGGCCACCACGGAAATACATTCCCTAAAATTCGTTAAAAATAAAACGTTATTCCACGTCAGGCTGAATTCCCAGCCAACTTTGGATCCTTTTTCCCCGTCCCCCCTCGTATCATTTCTCCCATTCCGAAGAGAAAGATCAAGAGAAGGACATGAGCGATACCACCCCGCTGCACTACCTCGACTACGCCGCCACGACCCCTGCGGATCCCCGCGTGATCGAAGCGATGATGGCCTGCCTCGGTGCCGACGGCACCTTCGGCAACCCGGCATCGAGCTCGCACGCCGCCGGCCGGCTCGCGAAGGAAAAGGTCGAGCACGCACGCGCACAGGTCGCCGCGCTGATCGGTGCGGCTGCCGACGAGATCGTCTGGACCTCGGGCGCCACCGAATCGAACAACCTCGCGCTGAAGGGCTATGCGGAAACCGCGACCGGCAAGCGCCACCTGATCACGAGCCGCCTCGAACACAAGGCGATCCTCGACACGATGGCGAACCTGTCGAAGCGCGGCATGACCGCGACCTACGTGACGCCCACCGCCGACGGCGAAATCACGGTCGACGCCGTGGCCGCGGCCATCGGCCCCGATACGGGCCTCGTCTCGCTGATGCTCGTCAACAACGAGCTCGGCACGCTGACCGACATCGGCGCAATTTCGCGCATCGTGCACGCGGCCGGCGCGCTGCTGCACGTCGATGCCGCGCAGGCGCTCGGCAAGACGCCGATCGACGTGCGCGCGCTCGGCATCGACCTGCTGTCGATGTCCGCGCACAAGGTGTATGGACCGAAGGGCATCGGCGCGCTGTTCGTCCGCCGCGACATCGCCGAGCGCATCGCGCCGCAGATTCACGGCGGCGGACACGAGCGCGGCCTGCGCTCGGGCACGCTCGCGACGCATCAGATCGTCGGGATGGGCACCGCGTGCGAACTCGCGGCCGACAAGCTCGAGCGCGAAACCGTGCGGATCGCCGCACTCAGCGCGCGCCTGAAGGACGCGCTGCTCGCGCTCGGCGGCATCACGCACAACGCGGCAGCGGCGCGCCGCATCCCGCACACGTTGAGCCTCACGGTGCACGCGCCGGGCTTTTTCCCGTTCATGCTCGGCGATGCGCTCGCGGTGTCGTCGACCTCCGCGTGCAACTCGACGAGCGGCGCGCCGTCCCACGTCCTGACCGCAATCGGCCTCGATGAGCAAGCCGCGGGCCGCACGGTGCGCATCAGCTTCGGCCGCTTCACGACGGAGCAGGACGTCGATTTCGCGATCGCGTGTTTCGAACGCGCGCTCGAGCAATGCCGGGCGTCGGCCGCGACCGGGTTCACCGCGTCGCGACAGATCATGCCGGCGGACCTGAAGGCGATTCGCAACGCCGGCTTTCGCGCGGTGATCTGCAACCGGCCGGACGGCGAAAGCGCCGATCAACCGGCGTTCGACGCGATCGCGGCCGCTGCGCGCGAACTGGGCCTCGACGCGCACTATCTGCCCGTCGAGCGTGACCGGATCGGCGATGCGGAAGTCGATGCGTTCGGCGCGCTGGTCGATGCGCTGCCGAAGCCGGTGCTGGCGTATTGCGGAAGCGGCAGCCGCGCCGGGATGCTGTGGAATCGGCTGACGGCGCGCCGGACGGCGACGACGACGGTCTGAGCGCAGCCCACATGTAACACACCACCGCCCGCGGTCGCGGACGAAGCCGACGCTTCGACGCGGGGCCACCGGTGCTCAAGGACACGCGCAACGACGAGCGTATCCGCGAACTCGAGGCAAACGTCGATCCGACGATGTGACGCGACACCGGCTCGAACACAGCGCAAAAAATCCGGCTCGCACGCCTACTGCGAGCCGGATTTTTTTTATTGCTTCGGACTTCACAAGGTTCAACCGCTCCGGCAGTTGAACCCGCTTGAATCCGATTGACTCGATTGCCGCAACTTAGCCGTAAACCGGGAAACGCTGGGTCAGCTCCGCAACCAGACCGCGCACGCGCTCGATCGTTGCCGCATCTTCCGGCGCTTCCAGCACGTCGGCGATCAGGTTGCCGACCTTCTCGGCTTCCGCCGGGCCAAAGCCGCGCGTCGTCATCGCCGGCGAACCCAGGCGGATACCGCTCGTCACGAACGGCTTTTCCGGATCGTTCGGGATCGCGTTCTTGTTCACCGTGATGTGCGCCGCACCGAGCGCCGCTTCCGCTGCCTTGCCCGTGATCTTCTTCGCGCGCAGGTCCACCAGCATCACGTGGCTTTCCGTACGGCCCGACACGATGCGCAGGCCGCGCTTGACCAGCGTTTCAGCCAGCACGCGTGCGTTCTCGACCACCTTCTGCTGATATGCCTTGAACTCCGGCGACAGCGCTTCCTTGAATGCCACTGCCTTGCCGGCGATCACGTGCATCAGCGGGCCGCCCTGGATGCCCGGGAAGATCGCCGAGTTGATCTGCTTCTCGTACTCGGCCTTCATCAGGATCACGCCGCCGCGCGGGCCGCGCAGGCTCTTGTGTGTCGTCGTCGTCACGAAGTCCGCGTGCGGCACCGGGTTCGGGTACACGCCTGCCGCGATCAGGCCGGCGTAGTGGGCCATGTCGACCATCAGGTACGCGCCGACCGACTTCGCGATCTTCGCCAGACGCTCGAAATCGATCTTCAGCGCAAATGCCGATGCACCCGCGACGATCAGCTTCGGCTTGTGCTCGTTCGCCAGCTTCTCGGCAGCGTCGTAGTCGATGTCTTCCTGCTCGTTCAGGCCATAGCTGACGACGTTGAACCACTTGCCCGACATGTTGACCGGCGAGCCGTGCGTCAGGTGACCGCCGTGCGCGAGGCTCATGCCCATGATCGTGTCGCCCGGCTTGAGCATTGCGAAGAACACACCCTGGTTCGCCTGCGAACCCGAGTTCGGCTGCACGTTCGCCGCTTCCGCGCCGAACAGCTGCTTCACGCGATCGATCGCCAGCTGCTCGACCACGTCGACGTATTCACAGCCGCCGTAGTAGCGCTTGCCCGGATACCCTTCCGCGTACTTGTTCGTGAGCTGCGAGCCCTGCGCGGCCATCACGGCCGGGCTCGTGTAGTTTTCCGACGCGATCAGCTCGATGTGATCTTCCTGCCGGCGGTT
>NZ_JBQEON010000073.1:0-3996 GCF_052045245.1 Burkholderia sp. 22313 | reverse complement strand
TGAGGCTGACCCGTTTCCGTGAACGGTTGGGCAGTTAAATTTTAAGCAGGTGGAGTTCCTCCGTTTGGCGTGGTGCTGTGAGTTGTCCACGGCCGGCCGGCGGGTCGCCTATCACGAGCATGACGCTGGCCGGCGGTGGGCAACTCACTCGGCGAGCACGGTCGGTTTTGTTCGCGGTGGATCTGCTCGTAGATGATCGGCGAGCGATAGCCAAGGCTGCTGTGGCGGCGATGCGGGTTATACCAACCTTCGATGAATGAGAAGATCGCGCGGCTGGCTTGCTCGTGGGTTTCGAATCGCGTGCGAGCGAGCAATTCACATTCGAGCGTGGCGAAGAACGACTCGCACATGGCGTTATCAAAGCAGTCGCCCACGGAGCCCATGGATGGGTGCACGCCGGCCTCGCGGCAGCGCCGCCCAAACGCCAGTGAGGTGTATTGGCAACCTTGATCGGAATGGTGAATGACACCCTTGGCGTGGCGTTGCGCCAGCGCCATATCCAAGGCCTTGAGCATCAGCTCCGTGCGCAGGTGGCGACCCATCGCCCAGCCGACGATGCGGCGACTGAATACGTCCAGCACCACGGCCAGATAGAGAAAGCCTGCGCGGGTCGGCACGAAGGTCGCGTCGGCGACCCACAGCCGATTCGGCGCATCGGCGTTGAAGTGCCGTTGCACCAAGTCTGGTGCGGCGCGTGCTCCGGCTTGTCGTTGTGTCGTGGTGATCCATTTGCGTCGGCTCACGCCACGCAGACCCGCGATGCGCATCAGTCGCGCGACCCGTTTGCGGGCGACGTGGATGCCTTGCTCGGCAAGTTCCGCATGAACGCGGGGCATGCCGTAGGTGCCGCGTGAGCCGGCGTAGATAGCACGGATGCGGGCCGACAGATCTGCATCACTGCGAGCATGCGACGATGGTGCTCGTTGGCGCCAGACGTAGAAGCCGCTGGCAGAGACCCCCAGCAGCCGTGCCATCGTCGCAATAGGCCAGGTGGCCTGATTCGCTTTCATGAACTCGAACCCTTGTCGGGCAGCGTTCCGGTCTCCCTCGCGAACCAGGCCGCGGCTTTTGCCAGAATCTCGCGCTCAAGCTTGAGCTGGCGGTTCTCGCGGCGCAGGCGCGAGAGTTCTTCGCGTTCGGTCGAGGTCAATCCGTCGGGCCGTATGCCGGCGTCACGATCGGCCTGGGCAACCCAGCCGTAGATGGTCGGTATGCTCGGACCGAACTCCTTGGCTAGTTCCTCGGGGCGACGCCCGGCATGTACCAGGTCCACGATCTGTTGCCGAAATTCCGGTGCATAGGGCGCTCGGTATTTGGACATGATCCGTACCTCCTCCTTGACAGGATAGATCGTGTCCACGAAAGCGGGTCATCTCCAGACGGCCGAATCGTGGAGGGCATCACGAGCGCAAAGGGGGAAACGTCGTTGACGCCGAACGACATTGCACAGGGAATCAAGCTGATGCTGTCGAAGAACAACAAGGGAGCTTGAGCGAATGGACGATTCAATTAATCGGTCGGGCGATACGGCGAACACGCCGACCGAAACACAGCCAAAGCGCTATCGGCACGAAGACGCAACGCGCGTCGTGCCGATGCAGCGCGATCATCTGGGCCGTCCGTTCTGGGAGTCGTACCTGACGCCAACGAGCTATCAGGTGCGAGCCGAGGCGCGGATTCCTCCGCATCTGCCTGGTGTCGTCATCTTCGTGCATGGCGTGAACTCCGAGGGTGAGTGGTATGACGCGGCGGAGCAGGCGCTTTGCGATGGATTGAATGAACGCCTACTTCGAAAGGGGCATTCGTCAGAGCTAACGCCGAATGTGTACTCGGATAATGACGAAAGCACGGGCTATAAAGTGACGCGCTACATAAAACAAAGTGGACATTCGCCCGTGATCCGCTTCTATTGGGGCTACCGAGCGCAAAAAGGTAAGGAGAAAAACTGGCGAATCGCATTGCGCGATCAGCAGGGTTCCGATTTTTGGGCGCCTGAATGTACGCCACACAAGGTTGAGGATCACAGCCAAAACACGCCATGGTATTGGGGTGGCGGCCCTTTCCAGAACGGCACGAACAACCTGCAGCAGCTGTGGAGTGAAAAAGGCTTCACGCGCACGATCTACGGCTTCGACCTGCAACGGCTCAACACGGAAGTGGAGCGGCAGTTGCACGATGCACCGCCGCGCGACTACTACGCGCACGCGGCGCAGCGCCTGGCGAACCTGATTGACGAAATTCGGACCGAGTGCCCGCGCGACACGGTGACGGTGATGTCGCACAGTCAGGGCACCATGATCGCAATGGCTGCGACTGCGTTGTGCAAGACTCGCGCGCCCGATGCATTGTTCGTGATGAACTCGCCGTTTGCGGTCGATGACAAGGCGACGGATGCGTTGACTTGCGGGAGTGAGCGGCCGACTGCGCAGGCGCGCGTCAACACGTTCCGCCAGATCGCGAATCGTATCAAGCGGGACAAGCGCGTCTACACCGAAGAGATGATGGAGCAATTGCACGTCGGTGCAACACGAGACATGAATTTCTGGCGGCCGGATTTGAAGCTGCATGACGGCATGCCGGAGCGCGACAATCATGGCCGCCTGTACGTCTATTTCACGCCGCATGATCGGGTGATGGGCATCACGACGTTGCAGAGCATTGGCTGGCAAGGCATTAGCGATGAACTGCTGACGGAGCTCGGCGATACCGTCAAGCAGCGGATGCTGGCGCGTGAAATGGCGGTGGGTGATGAACCGGGCGTTCGGCCGTTCGGCACACTGCGGCCGACCCCGCAGGACAAGTTGGTCCCTGGTGCGAAAACGACGGACTTCTGGAATGGCAATCGCGGGCCGGCTGGTGGGGTGTTCGGCCTGACAAATCTATGGGCTGTGCCGAAGCCCAACCAGACCGTCACGATCAATGCGGAGCGCGTACCGAATCCGCTCACGGCAGAGGAAATGGCGACCTTCGAGGAATCCAGAAAATTTGCGTCGGAATGGGGGAAGTTTAATTCGGACAAGGATGACCCGACCAAGGGAGCTTATGAGGATCCCACCTTTCCCAACTTTGCCTCGTTATATGAACGCGAAGAATACAAAACACGCGAAGACGTATATGCCAACAGCGGGCGCACGCGTTCACTCGAGACACAAGAGGAACTCCAGGAGCGGATCAACAATTACCGTCCCGAGCCCACCAATCACAGCACGCTGCCGTCGCATGTCGAGTTCATGAAACGCGTCGTGGCCTGGGACTTGCCGATCGGTTTTTGTGATGCTGCCGAGGACTGGGATTTCTGGGCTCGCCTGATCAAGAAGGCCGACTGGACGCGAGGCTACGATCCGTACTTTACGGATGGCGTTCTCAAGGCTGTCGAAAAGCCGAACGTGATCGACTGGAGCACCGTGGCCGAAGAAAAGAGCCGGGCCGACGCAAAACGTGTCGAATGGGGAAATTCCAATGTTACGTAATCTCATCATCGTCGCACTGATGCTGCTGATGCAGGCCTGTAGTGCGCAGCGTCCGTATTCATTCAGCCTCGCGGACTTTCTGAGCGCCAAGGAACTGCCTTACGACTCGCCACCCCAAGTCATTTACCGGCTTGACGATCACCGGTTCGTGACGCTGGAGCGATATCGTGATTGCTATCACGGCGAAACTTTCTACAACGATACGAAAGTAGGTATCCGCAGAAAGCTTGGACGGGGAACCGTCGAGAATTTCCAGGGGCGAATCATTAATGCTGATCCGACTGGAATGAATCTCGTGTTTCCATCTGCAGTCGCGCCTTATACAGTATGTGGCGATCGAGGATGTAATCCTGTCATGGCGTACTCAACGGATGGCGGCAACACGTTTCATGGGATGGTGTATGCGAGGAACATCTTTAAGCCATTCAAGGATTCGAAGAAATATACGATTATTGCAACAAAGGATGCGATGTTTGTATCCGAAAAACCGATGGAGACATCTGACTATCTGATTGTTACTCGATAC
>NZ_JBQEON010000072.1:0-4084 GCF_052045245.1 Burkholderia sp. 22313 | reverse complement strand
GCAATACGGCCCGCGCGAATCGATGGAATACGACGTCGTGATCGTCGGCGGCGGCCCCGCCGGGCTGTCGGCCGCGATCCGGCTCAAGCAGCTGGCTGCCGAGAAAGGCACCGAGATCGGCGTGTGCGTGCTCGAGAAGGGTTCCGAGATCGGCGCGCACATCCTGTCGGGCGCGGTGATGGATCCGCGCGCGATCAACGAACTGTTCCCCGACTGGAAGGAACGCGGCGCACCGCTCGACGTCGAGGTGACCGAAGACCGCTTCCTGTTCCTGTCCGAGAAGAGCGCGGTCACGACGCCCAACTGGGCGCTGCCCGCCAACTTCCAGAATCACGGCAACTACGTGATTTCGTTGGGCAATGTCACGCGCTGGCTTGGCCAGCAGGCTGAGGCGCTCGGTGTGGAAATATTCCCGGGCTTCCCGGCCGCGGAGATTCTCTACAACGACGACGGCTCGGTCAAAGGCGTCGCCACCGGCAACATGGGCGTGGGCAAGGACGGCGAGCCGACCGAGAACTTCCAGCTCGGCATGGAGCTGCACGCGAAGTACACGCTGTTCGCCGAAGGCTGCCGCGGCCACCTGGGCCGCCAGTTGATCTCGAAGTTCAAGCTCGACGCGAACGCGGATCCGCAGGCGTACGGGATCGGCATCAAGGAACTGTGGGAAATCGATCCGGCCAAGCACAAGCCGGGCCTCGTGATCCACACGGCCGGCTGGCCGCTGAAGTCCGATACGTACGGCGGCTCGTTCCTGTATCACATGGACAACAATCAGGTGGTGGTCGGCTTCGTGGTGGGCCTGGGCTATACGAACCCGTACCTGTCGCCGTTCGAGGAATTCCAGCGCTACAAGACGCACCCGTCGATCCGCGCGTTCCTGGAAGGTGGCAAGCGCGTGTCGTACGGCGCGCGCGCGATCACCGCGGGCGGCCTGCTGTCGCTGCCGAAGACGGTGTTCCCGGGCGGCGCGCTGATCGGCGACGATGCGGGCTTCCTGAACGCATCGCGGATCAAGGGCAGCCACGCGGCGATCAAGACCGGCATGCTGGCGGCCGACGCCGCGTTCGACGCGGTGCAGGCCGGCCGTCAGAGCGATGAACTCAATGCCTACCCGGACGCGTTCAAGCAATCGTGGCTGTACACGGAGCTGTACCGCGCACGTAACTTCAAGCAGTGGATGGCCAAGGGTCTGTACCTGGGCACGCTGATGGTCGGGCTCGAGCAGAAGGTGATGGGCGGCAATGTGCCGTGGACGCTGCACCACAAGCATGCGGACCACGAGACGCTGAAGCCGGCGTCGCAATGCACGCCGATCGAGTATCCGAAGCCGGACGGCAAGCTGACGTTCGACCGGCTGTCGTCGGTGTTCATCTCGAACACGAACCATGAGGAGAACCAGCCGGCGCACCTGACGCTGAAGGATGCGAACGTGCCGGTGAACGTGAACCTGCGGACCTACGCGGGCCCCGAGGGGCGCTTCTGCCCGGCGGCGGTGTATGAGTTCGTGAAGAACGACGACGGCAGCGATCGCCTCGTGATCAACGCGCAGAACTGCGTGCACTGCAAGACCTGCGACATCAAGGACCCGACGCAGAACATCGTGTGGGTCACGCCGGAAGGCGGCGGCGGGCCGAATTACCCGAACATGTAACGCAAACGCATCCCTGCGCCCGCGGGCGCGAACGAACCGGAGTGAGACGATGAGCAATGCAGCGAAGGAAGTCGTGGTGGTGAGCGGTGTCCGTACCGCGATCGGCGATTTCGGCGGGAGCCTGAAGGATTTCTCGCCGACCGATCTCGGCGCGAAGGTCGTGAGCGAAGTGCTGTCGCGCGCGAACGTGCCGGGCGATGCGGTCGGCCATGTCGTGTTCGGCCACGTCGTGAACACCGAACCGAAGGACATGTATCTCGCGCGCGTCGCGGCGATCAACGGCGGCGTCGCGCAACACACGCCCGCGCTGACCGTGAACCGTCTGTGCGGCTCGGGCCTGCAGGCGATCGTGTCGGCCGCGCAGACGATCATGCTCGGCGACGCCGACGTCGCGATCGGCGGCGGTTCGGAGAACATGAGCCGCGCGCCGTACACCGTGCCGGCCGCACGCTTCGGCCAGCGCATGGGCGACGGCAAGCTCGTCGACATGATGCTCGGCGCACTGCACGACCCGTTCCAGACGATTCACATGGGCGTGACGGCCGAGAACGTCGCCAAAAAGTACGGTATTTCGCGTGACGCGCAGGATGCGTTGGCGCTCGAATCGCATCGTCGCGCGGCGCGCGCGATCGCGGAAGGCCGCTTCAAGGATCAGATCCTGCCGATCTCGATCCGCACGAAGAAGGGCGAGGTTGCGTTCGACACCGACGAGCACGTGCGTCACGACGCCGGCCCGGACGACTTCACGAAGCTCAAGCCGGTGTTCGTGAAGGAAGACGGCACGGTGACGGCCGGCAACGCGTCGGGGATCAACGACGCGGCCGCCGCGGTGCTGATGATGAGCGCGGATGCCGCGCGCGCGCAGGGCGTGAAGCCGCTCGCGCGTCTCGTCGCGTATGCGCATGCGGGCGTCGATCCGGCGTACATGGGCATCGGTCCGGTGCCGGCCACGCAGAAGGCGCTCGAACGCGCGGGCCTGAAGATCACCGATCTCGACGTGATCGAGGCGAACGAGGCGTTCGCGGCGCAGGCCTGCGCGGTCACGCAGGAGCTCGGCCTCGATCCGGCCAAGGTCAACCCGAACGGCTCGGGCATTTCGCTTGGCCACCCGATCGGCGCGACGGGCGCGTTGATCACGGTCAAGGCGCTGTACGAGCTGAAGCGCATCGGCGGGCGTTATGCGCTCGTGACGATGTGTATCGGCGGCGGCCAGGGCATTGCGGCGATCTTCGAGAACATCTGATAATCGACCGCTCAGCACCCGAATACACAGGAATCGTCATGGCCATTGAAACCGTCGGCGTCGTGGGCGCCGGAACCATGGGTAACGGCATTGCGCAAACCGCGGCCGTTGCAGGACTCAACGTCGTGCTGATCGACGTCAGCGATGCGGCGCTCGACAAGGGCGTCGCCGCATTGAAGGGCAGCCTCGAGCGGCTCGTGTCGAAGGAGAAGCTCGACGCCGGCGCGCGCGACGCCGCGCTCGCGCGCATCACGACGTCGACCGATTACGCGAAGCTCGCCGCGGTCGACATCGTGATCGAAGCCGCGACCGAGAACGTCGAGCTGAAGAGCCGCATCCTGAAGCAGATCGAGTCGGTCGCGCGGCCCGACGCGATCATCGCGACCAACACGTCGTCGATCTCGATCACGTCGCTCGCGGCGCTGCTCGCCGAGCCGTCGCGCTTCGTCGGCATGCATTTCTTCAACCCGGTGCCGCTGATGCCGCTCGTCGAGATCATCCGCGGGCTGCAGACGAGCGACGCGACCGCGTCGGCCGTGCGTGCGCTGACCGAGCGTTTCGACAAGTCGCCGATCGGCGTGCGCAACGCGCCGGGCTTCGTCGTGAACCGGATCCTCGTGCCGATGATCAACGAGGCGTTCTTCGTGCTGGCCGAAGGCATCGCGTCGGCCGAGGAGATCGACGCGGGGATGAAGCTCGGGGCGAACCATCCGATCGGGCCGCTCGCGCTGGCCGACCTCGTCGGGCTCGACGTGTGCCTCGCGGTGATGGACGTGTTCCTCAAGGACTTCGGCGACACGAAATATCGTGCGTGCCCGTTGTTGCGCGAGATGGTGTCGGCCGGACGGCTGGGGCGCAAGACGGGGCGTGGGGTGTACGACTACAGCAAGTAAGCGGTGCGTCAGTGCCTCTTCACGCGGCCGCCTTCGGGCGGCCGCGTGCATTAGGGCCTGTTCACGCTAATAACGGGCTTGCGAACGTGCCTTTCCGCCCGCAGGGCAAGGAGAGAGGAGGCGCAATAGCCGTAGCTATTGCAACGACGAACGACGCCGCAATGCGGGCGGAAAGGCACGTTCCCCTGTTTGGAAGAAAATCATTCGTGGGGCTGGCCCCCAGAAGGGCCGATCGCGGCGTCATGCGCCTCGCGAATACGTCGAGTATTCGCTTCGTCGCATTCCTTGCGCTCGGCC
>NZ_JBQEON010000071.1:0-4194 GCF_052045245.1 Burkholderia sp. 22313 | reverse complement strand
TCGGCGATGAAGGTGGCGGCGCCGCCGTATTCGCCGCCGGTCGAGAAGCCCTGCACGAGGCGGGCGACGAGCAGCAGCACGGGCGCCAGGATGCCGATCGACGCGTAGCTGGGGATCAGGCCGATCGCGAAGGTGCCGACGGCCATCATGATCATCGTGGCGGCGAGCACGCGCTGGCGGCCGATGCGGTCGCCGAGCGGGCCGAACACCATGCCGCCGAGCGGGCGCACGAGGAACGCGGCCGCGAACGTGCCGAAGGTCGCGAGCAGCTGCGCGGACGGGCTGCTGGACGGGAAGAACACCTTGCCGAGCGTGACGGCGATATAGCTGTAGACGCCGAAGTCGAACCATTCCATCGCGTTGCCGAACGCCATCGCGCCGACCGCGCGCTTCAGGACGGCAGGGTCGACGATCGTGATGTCGTCCAGCTTGAGGGCCTTGCGCGAAGACCGGGCTTTCGCGGGATGCGCGTGCGTTGAACTCAATGAACGCTCCTGGAAGGGCCTTCGCGTGGCGCGAACGGACGCGCGGCGGGCAGGCGCGGCACCGTCGGGGACGAAGGCGGTTGTCTCGGGGGCGCCGTGATGTCGGTGGCGCGGCGCGCGGCACGCGATACCCGGCAAGTGTGTGTTGGTGTGAAGCAGTGTAGAGAAACGGGGCGCGCAGACTATCGGTCATGCGCCCGGAAATCGGTCGTAAACGACACGGATGGCGCGGGTGGGCAAGTCGGCTGAAACGCAGCGGGAGGGGGCAGCAGCGTAGCGGTACGGGGTGCGTCCGCGGTGGTCTATACCGCGTTCGCGACGCGTGCCGATGTTACAGGTCGCGTATCGTGCGAGCGTGAGGGGCGGCGGCGTGTTGCGTGCGAACGCGCCCGGCAGGCGTTGCACCGGATCCGGGTGCATGGCTGCATGCCGGATCCGGTGCGGGATGATTCGGACTGCGAATATAGGCGTGCGGTGATTCGGTGTCGCCACCGCCGCCCGTGCGTCAGAACATGTGGCGGATCCCGACGTTCGCGCCGACGGTCGTCCCGGTGACCGCGTAAAGCGCGTTGGTGATCCCGAGGCCGGTGTTCATCGCGCCGTGGTTGTTGACCATCGCGACCTGCGCATACAGCGCGGTCGCCTTCGACAGGCTGTAGGTCGTGCCGACGGCCGCGAGCAGCGAATGGTTGGCCGTATCGTTGCGATCGCTGGTGAACCACACGCCGCCGTTCAGGTCGACGGCCGGTGTCGCCTGGTAGTCGAGACCGCCGCCGTACACGTTGTTGCTGAACGAGCCGCCGACCTTGTAGCTCGCGAACGACGCCTTCGCGGTGACGGGGCCGAACCGGTACGCGGCGCCGATCGTGCGCCCGACGAACGCGACGGTGCTCGGCGTCGGCGCCGGGTTGGTGCCGTCGTTGCCGTCGTAGAACGCCGCGTCGATCATGAAGCCGCCGTGTTCGTACTTGAGGCTCGCCGAATACTGGCGGCCGGCCTGGAAGTCGCCGGCCTTGCCGCCGAACGCGAACATCGCACTGCCGGTGAGACCGGCGATCGTCGGGCTGGTGTACGAGACGGCGTTCGGGTTGAACAGGCCCGTCACGAGCACGTTGTCGACATAGTTGACCAGCCCGCTGCCGAAGTGCGAGAAGCTGCGCGGATCCGAATCGAAGATCGCGAGCAGGAACGGCGAGTACTGCACGCCGGCCTTGACCGTGCCGAATCCGCCGTCGAGCCCGACCCATGCCTGGCGGCCGAAGAAGTTGCCGTTCGAATGGGCGAACGCGCCGTTGGTGACGGCGAAGCCGCTTTCGAGCTGGAATTTGGCCTTCAGGCCGCCGCCGAGATCCTCGCTGCCGGTCATCCCGAACGCGGTCGGCGTCATGCCGGTGTCGGTCATCGCGAACTGATGGCCCGCGTTCGCGCCGGTGGCCGAGTCGAGTGTCTTGCTCGTGTACAGCACGGCGGCGTCGAGGTTGCCGTACAGCGTCACGCTGCTCTGCGCGAAGCCGCTGGTGCTGGCCAGCGCGCCGGCGAGCGCCGTGCAACCGATCGCGATTCTGCTTTTCATTGGGTGTCTCCAGTGTTGTGTTGTTGTACGTCGATGCATCGAACAGGGAATGCGACGGACGCCGGCGTAGCGGTGTTCATCGCGCAGGCCGCGCATGCAGGATGGGGCGCGGCGGGACGCACGTGCGGGGCCGGGTGTCGGCCGCGCGCGGCGCGCTCATGGCGGGGATGGGTGCCGGAACGCGCGTGCGTCGAAGAGGTAAGGTGAGTTCCGTCCCGTCGGTCAGAGCGACTGGCCAAGCTGGTCCAGGATGGCCGGGTTCTCGAGCGTGGACGTGTCCTGCGTGATCGCCTCGCCCTTCGCGAGCGAGCGCAGCAGGCGCCGCATGATCTTGCCCGAGCGCGTCTTCGGCAGGTTGTCGCCGAAACGGATGTCCTTCGGCTTCGCGATCGGGCCGATCTGCTTGCCGACCCAGTCGCGCAGCGTCTTCGCGAGCGCCGCCGCTTCCTCGCCTTCCGGGCGCGAGCGCTTCAGCACCACGAACGCGACCACCGCCTCGCCCGTCGTGTCGTCCGGACGGCCGACCACCGCCGCTTCCGCAACCAGTTCGTGCGACACCAGCGCCGACTCGATCTCCATCGTGCCGAGCCGGTGGCCCGACACGTTCAGCACGTCGTCGATGCGGCCCATGATCGTGAAGTACCCGGTGTCCTTGTCGCGCACCGTGCCGTCGCCGGCGAGGTACAGCCGGCCGCCGAGTTCTTCCGGGTAGTAACTCTTCTTGAAACGCTCCGGGTCGCCCCAGATCGTGCGGATCATCGCCGGCCACGGGCGCTTGACGACGAGAATCCCGCCTTGCCCGTTCGGTACGTCCTGGCCCGTTTCGTCGACCACCGCGGCCATGATGCCCGGCAGCGGCAGCGTGCACGAACCCGGCACCGTCGGCGTCGCGCCCGGCAGAGGCGTGATCATGTGGCCGCCGGTTTCGGTCTGCCACCACGTGTCGACGATCGGGCAGCGTTCCTGGCCGACATGCTTGTGATACCACATCCACGCTTCCGGATTGATCGGCTCGCCGACCGTGCCGATGATGCGCAGGCTCGACAGGTCATAGCTCTTCGGGTGGACCTTGTCGTCGGCTTCCGCGGCCTTGATGAGCGAACGGATCGCGGTCGGCGCGGTGTAGAACACCGTGACCTTGTGGTCGCCGATCATCTTCCAGAAGCGGCCGGCGTCCGGATAAGTCGGCACGCCTTCGAACACGACCTGCGTGCCGCCGCACGCGAGCGGGCCGTACGTGATGTACGTGTGCCCGGTCACCCAGCCGATGTCGGCCGTGCACCAGAACACGTCGTCGGGTTTCCAGTCGAACGTCCACTTCATCGTCTGCGCGGCCCACAGCAGGTAGCCGCCGGTGCTGTGCTGCACGCCCTTCGGCTTGCCGGTCGAGCCCGACGTATACAGGATGAACAGCGGATGCTCGGCGCCGACCCATTCCGGCGCACACGTGTCGGACTCGCCGTCCGCGAGTTCGTGCATCCACAGGTCGCGTCCGGCATGCCAGTCGATCTTGCCGCCGGTGCGGCGATAGACGATCACGCTCTTGACCGCTTCGCAGCCGCCCATCGCGATCGCTTCGTCGGCGATGCTCTTGAGCGGCAGCGTCTTGCCGCCGCGCGCCTGCTCGTCGGCGGTGATGAGCGCAACGGCGCCGACGTCGACGAGCCGCTCGTTCAGCGATTTGGCGGAGAAGCCGCCGAACACGACCGAGTGCGTGGCGCCGATGCGCGCGCAGGCCTGCATCGCGACGATGCCCTCGATCGACATCGGCATGTAGATGACGACGCGGTCGCCCTTGGCGATTCCGCGCTTCTTCAGCGCATTGGCGAAGCGCGATACGCGGGCGAGCAGATCGGCGTAGGTGACGCGCGTGACGGTGCCGTCGTCGGCCTCGAAGATCACCGCGACGCGCTGGCCGTTGCCGGCTTCGACGTGACGATCGAGGCAGTTGTACGACGCGTTGAGTTCGCCGTCGTCAAACCACTTGTAGAACGGTGCGTCGCGCTCGTCGAGCACCTTCGTGAACGGCTTGTGCCAGCTGAGGCCTTCGCGGGCGAGACGCGCCCAGAAGCCTTCGTAATCGCGCTCGGCTTCGGCGGCGAGCGCACGGTAGGCCGGCATGCCGGAAATGGTCGC
>NZ_JBQEON010000070.1:0-4448 GCF_052045245.1 Burkholderia sp. 22313 | reverse complement strand
GTTACTGCATGAACCAGCCGTGGCTGACGACGAACGACTGGCCCGTGAGCGCGGCGCTCGGGAACGCCGACAGGAACAGCACCGTCTGCGCGACGTCCTGTACCGTCGTGAACACGCCGTCGACCGTGTTGCCGAGCATCACCTTCTTGATCACGTCCTCTTCGCTGATGCCGAGCTCCTTCGCCTGCTCCGGAATCTGCTTGTCGACCAGCGGCGTGCGCACGAAGCCCGGACACACGACGTGCGAGCGCACGTTGTGCTTCGCGCCTTCCTTCGCCAGCACGCGCGCGAGGCCCAGCAGCCCGTGCTTGGCCGTCACGTACGCCGACTTCAGCGGCGACGCCTCGTGCGAGTGCACCGAGCCCATGTAGATCACGACGCCGCCGCGATCGTCCTTGTACATGTGCTTGAGCGCGGCCTTCGTCGTCAGGAACGCGCCGTCGACGTGGATCGCCTGCATCTTCTTCCAGTCGGAAAACGAATAGTTCTCGATCGGGTTGACGATCTGGATGCCCGCGTTCGACACGAGGATGTCGATCGAGCCGAATGCGGCGGCCACCTTGTCGATGCCGCTGTTGACCGCTTCCTCGCTGGTCACGTCCATCGCGACGCCGATCGCCTTGCCGCCTGCCTTGTTGATCTCGTCGGCAACCGCGTTCGCGCCGTCCTGGTTCAGGTCGGCGATCGCGACGGCCGCGCCCGCTTTCGCGAGCTCCAGCGCGATTTCCTTGCCGATGCCGCTTGCGGCGCCCGTGACGACTGCGGTCTTGCCGCTCAGATCTGCTGCCATGTCCGTCTCCTTCCGTTATCGGATCGAAAAAGCGTGTCCCGCTGCAGCCGTTTTCGTCTCGTGGTCGTGCAGGCGGGCCCGCCGCTATTGTGCACGATCGGCCCCGCCGCTCGCGCGCAAAACGTCTAAGCTTAAGGTCGGTTCAGGGTCGCGGGAGATATCCCATGCACTATCGACGGCTAGGCCGCTCCGGCCTGCAGATCAGCGAGCTTTCGCTCGGCTCGTGGGTCACCTACGGCAATCAGGTCGATCAGCGGGTCGCGCGCGAGTGCCTCGCGGCGGCGCGCGATGCCGGCGTCAATTTCTTCGACAACGCCGAGGTCTATGCGGGCGGCAAATCCGAGGAAATCATGGGTCAGGCGCTCAAATCGCTCGGTTGGCCGCGTGTCAGCTACCTCGTGTCCACCAAGTTCTTCTGGGGGCTCGCGGAAGCGCCGAACCAGTACCACACGCTGAACCGGAAATATCTGCTGAATGCGATCGACGGGTCGCTGCGCCGGCTGCAGCTCGACCATGTCGACATTGTCTACTGCCATCGCCCCGATCCGAACACGCCGATCGAGGAAACCGTCTGGGCGATGAGCGACATGATCGTGCGCGGCAAGGCGCTGTACTGGGGCACGTCGGAGTGGAGCGCCGACGAGATTCGCGCCGCGTACGAAATCGCCGAGCGGCACCATCTGCACAAGCCGGTCGTCGAACAGCCGCAGTACAACCTGTTCCACCGTACCCGGGTCGAGCAGGAATACGCGCGGCTCTACGAAGACTATGGCCTCGGCCTGACGACGTGGAGCCCGCTGGCATCGGGGCTGCTCACCGGCAAGTATCGCAACGGCGTGCCGCCGGGCAGCCGCGCGCAACTGCAGGGCTACGACTGGCTTCGCGACCGGCTGACGGACCCGGCCAGCAACGATGTGGTAGAACGGCTCGGCGGGATCGCGACCGAGCTCGGCTGCAGCACTGCCCAGCTCGCGATCGCATGGGTGCTGGCGAATCCGCGCGTGAGTTCGGTCATTACGGGCGCCTCCAGGATCGAGCAGATCGGCGACAACATGCGCGCGCTCGACGTCGCCGACAAGCTGACGCCGGAGATCAGGCAACGCATCGAGGAGGCCGTCGGCGACGCATACCAGTAAGGCGGCTCACGCCCACTCGCGTACAATACGCGGCCGCATTGGCGTCCGTCCCGACGGCCGCGCGCGATCGTCCGTTTTCATCGATTCACCTTTCGTTCCAGGCAGCCAGCCATGCTCAGTTATCGTCACGGTTTTCACGCAGGCAATCACGCGGACGTGCTCAAGCACGCCGTCGTCATCCAGCTGCTGCGCTACCTGAACAAGAAGGACAAGTCGTACTGGTACATCGATACGCACGCCGGCGCCGGCGTGTATTCGCTGCGCGACGGCTATGCCGCCAAGACGTCGGAATTCGACACCGGCATCGGTCCGCTGTGGAACGACAAGAACTTGCCAGAGGTGCTCGGCGATTACATCGACGAAGTGCGCGCGCTGAACGACGACGGTGAGCTGCACTACTATCCGGGCTCCCCGTATCTCGCGTGGCGCTCCATGCGCGAGCAGGACCGGATGCGCCTGTTCGAAATGCATACGACGGAAATCGACGTGCTGCGTCACAACTTCCGCGATGCAGGGCGACGCGCGATGATTTTCGCCGGTGACGGCTTCGAGGGCGTCAAGGCGTTGCTGCCGCCGCCGCCGCGACGCGCGCTCGTGCTGATCGACCCGTCGTACGAGGACAAGAAGGACTATGCGCGCACGGTGACCTGCGTGACGGAATGCCTGAAGCGTTTCGCGACGGGTTGTTACGCGATCTGGTATCCGCAGGTTGCGCGGGTGGAATCGCAGCGTTTTCCGGAACAGCTCAAGCGTCTGCAGCCGAACAACTGGCTGCACCTGACGTTGACGGTATCGAATCCGCCGGCAGATGGCCTGGGCCTCTACGGCAGTGGGATGTTCATCCTGAATCCGCCGTACACGCTCGCCCAGAGCATGAACGAAGCGCTGCCCTATCTCGTGGAACGACTGGGGCAGGACAGCGGCGCGCGCTGCCAGATCGAGCACCGCGGAAACTGAGCGGGCGGATTGCCGTTACGGCTGGGGTCTCGGCGCGGGCCTCGGTTGATTGGCCGGCGACACGCCCCAGCCCGGTACATTGATATACGGCGCGACAAACAGCGGGACCGACGAATTCGTCCCTTGCCCGGCCGGCGTTCTCATGCCTGCGGGTTCTACGATCGGCTCGGACGACAGCGGAGCCGTCTGCAACACCAGGCCGCCCTGGCCATCCTGGATCCCGCGTTGCGTGTCGAGAATCAGCGGTTTGGACGAAGTCGCAGCACCGGCCGCCATGCCGTACGCGAGCATCGCGGCACCCAGAACGAGACGCGCGCGGGATACGTGACGCACATCGAGACGCAAGTGCATGGTCGTGTTCTTCCAGTTGAAAAGCAGGCCCATACCATAGCGTCGCGCCGACGATTTCGCCAGATCCGGCGCACAAAAAAACAAAGCCCCGTCAATACGGGGCTTGCTTTTCGTTCGGTGCCACATGGCACCTGACGGTGACTCCGATTACAGCGAGTAGCCGTTGGTTTCGAGCGAACGAATGCGACTCTCGAGCTGGACGATGTCCGACGACGTGGCGAGGTAAGCCTCACGGCGCTCGCGCTCTGCGGATTCGAACCAGTTGCTCAGCTTTTCAACGATGTAGGCGATCATGATGTGCTCCAAGGATGGGGGACCCCTGGCGAATCAAGATTCAGGGATTTCCCGTATAGGGTTATCCCGAATTATAGCGGTGCCGCACCAAGATGCTAGTGAAATGCTTGCATGGAAGCCATTCCCATTCGGAATGGATCATGAAGCATTTTTCATAACCGATTGATTTTTAATGATATTCAATCGAGTCCCATTTTTCGCCTCGAGGGCATGCACTAATCTGGCTCACTGACCGGGTCGGCCAGGCGCGCCAAAATCGGGCATTCGGGTCGTCCGTCACCGTGGCAGTGCGCGGCGAGATCGGCCAGCGTATCGCGCATGTCGCTCAATTCCGCGATGCGTTTGTCGAGTTCGGCCACGTGCTCGAGGGCGATCGACTTCACTTCGGCACTGGCTCGCGACCTGTCTTGCCAGAGCAGCAGCAGCTTGCGGATATCTTCGACAAGAAAGCCGAGCCGTCGCGCCTGGCGGATGAAACGCAGGATATGGACTTCGTCCGAACCGTAGATCCGGTACCCGGCGCCGCTACGCTTGCTCGGCGCAAGGAGGCCGACCTGTTCGTAGTACCGGATCATTTTTGCACTGACGCCGGATTCGCGCGACGCATCGCCGATATTCATTTCCCCCCCTCTCCATCAAGCGTTGATTCGCACACGAATGTCGACGCAAACAACAGTCGACGACACTTCGATCGTATCAAATTGCGTGTTTCTGTTCCGGGATGACCGCAAGCAGGGTGATCGGGGGTGCATTGGAAGCGGGTTGCCGGCAGTCTGCTGGATCGACAACGAGTGCTTGGCGTTGCGGTTCGAGCTGGCCGGCGAGCCAATGCCCCACTCCGCCGCGGTTGCCGTTTCCGTCGCCCCAATGCAAAAACCCCCGCCTTTCGGGCGGGGGTTTCTGGCTTAGGGAGCCTGACG
>NZ_JBQEON010000069.1:0-4482 GCF_052045245.1 Burkholderia sp. 22313 | reverse complement strand
CCCGCCGACGCCGGCGCACGACGGGCGCCGGCCAGCTCGAACCGCAACGCCAAGCACTCGTTGTTCCAGTACCGCGGATCGCCTCAATCCTCTCACGCGCAGCGTGCCCGTCCGTAGTGGCGACGCTAAGTCTTGTGCTGCCCGCGGTATGGGCGGATCGACACTGATTCGTTTGACGCGATGAAGACGAGCCAACGCGTCCCTGTGACCTTCCCCCTCCGAAGTATCCCACTGTAAAGTTAGTGGCAAGGCCGCAGGAGAAACCTTGTCATGAAGAAGTCGCGGTTCAGCGAAGAGCAGATTATCGGGGTGCTGAAGGAAGCCGACGCAGGCATGAAGGTCGCAGACCTGTGCCGCAAGCACGGCATATCGGATGCGACGTTCTATAACTGGCGTAGCCGTTATGGCGGCATGGATGTGTCGGAAGCGCGGCGATTGCGGCAACTGGAGGAAGAAAATCAGCGGCTCAAGCGGCTGGTGGCCGACCAGGCGCTGGACATTCAGGTTCTGAAGGACGTTCTCGGAAAAAAGTGAGTTCGCCCGCGCAGCGCCGGGAAGTCGTGCAGCAGGTGATTGAACAACACGACTATTCGGAGCGCCGGGCGTGCGCCCTCATTGGTCTGAATCGCCGAACGTTCCGGCGGCCGGCGCCGCCTGACGCCGACCACGAAGTGCGGCAACGGCTGCGCGAGCTGGCACAGCAGCGGCCACGGTTTGGCTCGCCCCGCCTGCATGTCTTGCTGCGCCGGGAGGGCCTGGTCCAGAACCACAAGCGCACTGAGCGCCTGTACCGTGCAGAAGGCCTATCGCTTCGCCTGAAACGTCGAAAGAAGCGCCCGAGTCATCTACGCGTGGTCATGCCGACGCCCAACGGCGCAGACGAAAGCTGGGCGATGGACTTTGTTGCTGATGCGCTGGTGCATGGCCGACGCATACGCATGTTGACGATCATCAACGCGTGGAACCGCGAGTGCCCGCACATCGGGGTCGACTTCTCGCTAACGGGTGTACGCATGGCGCGTGTGCTCGAGCAGTTGCGGCAACGCGGACGATGTCCCAACCTGATTCAGGTGGATAACGGCCCGGAGTTCGTCAGTAAGGCGCTCGACGCCTGGGCGCACGAGCACGGCGTAAAACTGCAGTTCATTCGGCCCGGCAAGCCGGTGGAGAACGCTCACATCGAGAGCTTCAACGGCCGACTGCGTGAAGAGTGCTTGAATCAGCATGCATTCGTCAGTCTCGACGATGCACGCAGGCGAATCGAAGCGTGGCGCACGGACTACAACTCGGTGCGTCCGCATAGTGCCTTAGGGCAGTTGGCGCCGGACCAATTCCGGCAATTGCATCAACCGAAAACCGGCGAGTCCACTAACTTACGAGTGGTGTACTCGAAGGGGTAAGGTCACCTGTTCCCATCACATTCGGCAGCGTCCGCGCAGGGAGATCTGGCGCGGGCGTTAGTTTCCAGTACCGCTGCCATCGCACCAGGCGCCTTCTATCCTCCGAACGATGGTTCATCACCCGTCCGCACGGCAAAGGTTTCGTCATCCGTCTGGCCGGGCTATCGGTCGGCTTATTGAGGCCATCTGAGCTCAACATTGGCGATTGCGATCGTAGTGTCGGTGAGCAAGTGGCGTGTTTAGAGGAAATCGACGGCATCCGTGTCGGCTCAACGACCCTGCAACAGCAGGCCTGTCGACGCGTCGCTAGCGGGTGAAATTCCATCAGGCTTGCTGCTGAAGCCGAGGCGGCAACAGCCGAGATTCGTCCATCGGTTGGATCCCGTCAGAAGTTCGCGTTGTTGCTCATCACGATCACGGGGCTGGCCGTTGCGAAGGGCATGGATTTCTTCGATGAGTGCATAGGCGGTGCCGCCGAAGCAGTTCCGGCCTGCGCCTATCAAGGCGAACTGCGTACCGTCCGCGTTGACGCCTGTCGACCGCACCGCGCACGCGGTGCTTGGATCTCCCAATGCCGAATGCTCGCTCGAGGTAAATCGGCGCACCTGACCTGCCTGATCCTGCGTCAACACCAGCATTGCCGGGCACCGAGCGACCGATGTCGACGGGCTCGTGTCGCATGTCAGCTTCCCTGCATCCTGATGCGTATGAGGCGTCGCATATCGGCCCGGGTCAAAGCCGACTTGGGTATCTGCGCTCAACTGAACGAGGCGGTATCGACTCGACACGTCGAAAGTCGCGTGTACAGCGCAGCTGGGCTGCGATAGGCCGATCAGACGTCCGCGTTGGTCGGTCTGCACGAGGCCCCGACGCAATGCGCGCTGCCCCTTCGGTATCGCCCGCGTTCGCCGCGGGAGTGGCGAAGATCAGTGCGATGGCAAGAGGGAAGCTCGGACTTCGCATGGGCGACAGAGGGGAGCGCGGCGGTTTGATGGTGCGACACGGGGTGGTACCGCCTGTCCATCCGTGGCGAAGGGGCGAACGTCGACCAACACGGGGATTCTGCGCTACAGGATCGATTCTCGTGCCGCAGTGGGGCTGCGAGGCGTTACCCAAAGGATCCGGCTTTCGGATCTGGTGTCCTGGTGACTCCTGCGTGAAGGCCTGCCGCATGGGCGGTTGCGTGCCGTCATTCACGCCTTTCAACCGGCCCGCTTCCCTTGGCGAAGGTTCCTCTCATCCCTCCGGCATGGAAATTGCAATTTTTTTTGCATACCCACTTGGCATTATGCGCCGGAGGTCGTATGATGGCGGTCTTTCGTTTTCAGCAAAGATGCAAATCGATGCCGAAGACGGAGTCTGACGAAGATGTGGGCGCCGATCGGCGATCCTCTTGTGCTCGCCTCAGCCAGGCAAGCATGGCTGTCGGGTGAATCGAGCGGGTGCGCAGGAAGAGAATGAAAATAATCTTCCGGATGTGCTTGACAAGAGTTCGATGCACCCCCATAATCGTCAGTTCTCTACGGAGGGGTGCCCGAGTGGCTAAAGGGGGCAGACTGTAAATCTGTTGGCTTACGCCTACGTTGGTTCGAATCCAACCTCCTCCACCAAGAATATAGCGCAGCGAGCGGTAGGAATCGTTAGTGGCCCGTGCGGGTGTAGCTCAATGGTAGAGCAGAAGCCTTCCAAGCTTACGACGAGGGTTCGATTCCCTTCACCCGCTCCAGTCCGTGCAGTTGAAGCGTAATAGCGCCCATGTGGCTCAGTGGTAGAGCACTCCCTTGGTAAGGGAGAGGTCGGCAGTTCGATCCTGCCCATGGGCACCAGCAGTAAAAAGTCAGTGTCTGTTTGCGCGCGGCGCAACCTGTGAAATTCCTTTTGGGAGTCGAAAATGGCCAAGGGTAAATTTGAGCGGACCAAGCCGCACGTCAACGTTGGTACGATTGGTCACGTTGACCACGGCAAGACGACGCTGACGGCAGCGATCACGACGGTGCTGACGAAGAAGTTCGGCGGCGAAGCGAAGGCCTACGACCAGATCGACGCGGCACCGGAAGAAAAGGCGCGCGGCATCACGATCAACACGGCACACGTCGAGTACGAAACGGCTAACCGCCACTACGCACACGTCGACTGCCCGGGCCACGCTGACTATGTGAAGAACATGATCACGGGCGCGGCACAGATGGACGGCGCGATCCTGGTTTGCTCGGCAGCAGACGGCCCGATGCCGCAGACGCGTGAGCACATCCTGCTGGCACGTCAGGTTGGCGTTCCGTACATCATCGTGTTCCTGAACAAGTGCGACATGGTGGACGACGCTGAACTGCTCGAGCTGGTCGAGATGGAAGTTCGCGAACTCCTGTCGAAGTACGACTTCCCGGGCGACGACACGCCGATCGTGAAGGGTTCGGCGAAGCTGGCGCTGGAAGGCGACACGGGCGAGCTGGGCGAAGTGGCGATCATGAGCCTGGCCGACGCGCTGGACACGTACATCCCGACGCCGGAGCGTGCAGTTGATGGCGCGTTCCTGATGCCGGTGGAAGACGTGTTCTCGATCTCGGGCCGTGGTACGGTTGTGACGGGTCGTGTCGAGCGCGGCATCGTGAAGGTCGGCGAAGAAATCGAAATCGTCGGTATCAAGCCGACGGTGAAGACGACCTGCACGGGCGTTGAAATGTTCCGCAAGCTGCTGGACCAAGGTCAGGCAGGCGACAACGTCGGTATCCTGCTGCGCGGCACGAAGCGTGAAGACGTGGAGCGTGGCCAGGTTCTGGCGAAGCCGGGTTCGATCACGCCGCACACGCACTTCACGGCTGAAGTGTACGTGCTGAGCAAGGACGAAGGCGGCCGTCACACGCCGTTCTTCAACAACTACCGTCCGCAGTTCTACTTCCGTACGACGGACGTGACGGGCTCGATCGAGCTGCCGAAGGACAAGGAAATGGTGATGCCGGGCGACAACGTGTCGATCACGGTGAAGCTGATCGCTCCGATCGCGATGGAAGAAGGCCTGCGCTTCGCAATCCGCGAAGGCGGCCGTACCGTCGGTGCGGGCGTCGTCGCCAAGATCATCGAGTAA
>NZ_JBQEON010000068.1:0-4856 GCF_052045245.1 Burkholderia sp. 22313 | reverse complement strand
GAACAGCAGCGTGACAAGCCTGTCGACTTCGACCGCGGCAGGAATCAGCACGGCACAAAGTGGTGTGGGCTCACTGTCGACGGGATTGAGCACGACGAACAGCACGCTCGGTGCGTTGTCGACGCAGGAGTTGACCGACGTGGGTTCATTGTCGACCAGCTTGAATACGACCAACAGCAATGTCAGCTCGCTGTCGACCGGCTTGAACGCGACGAACAGCAGCGTGACAAGCCTGTCGACTTCGACCGCGGCAGGAATCAGCACGGCACAAAGCGGCGTGACCTCACTGTCGACCAGCCTGAATACGACAAACAGCAGCGTCGGCTCGCTGTCGACGAGCCTGACCACGACGAACAGCAATGTCAGTTTGCTCTCCACGGGTTTGAACACGACCAACAGCACGGTCGGCTCGCTTTCGACGAGCTTGAACACGACCAACAGCAGCGTCGGTTCACTGTCGACGGGTCTGATCATGACCAACAGTAGCGTCACCAGCCTGTCGACATCGGCATCAACTGGAATCAGCGCGGCGGCGACCGGCGTGACTTCGCTCTCCACGAGCCTGAACACGACAAACAGCAATCTGGCCTCGTTGTCGACGTCGTATTCCGGCTCGATTTCCTCCTGGCTCAACAGCCTGAGCACGGTCAATAACAACCTTTCGACGTTGAGCGTTTCCACATCGACCAGCATGGTTCAGCTCTTCACCGGCGTCGCGTCTCTTTCGACCGGCCTGAGCACGACCAACGGCAAGGTGACGACGCTGAGTACCGCGGTGACATCGCTGTCGACGGGGCTGGCCTCCCTGTCCACGCAGATAAACTCACCGGGGTTCGGCAAAGGTGGATCGCAAGGCACGAGTACGTCTACTTCCACCGCGCTCTCGACATCGACCTCGACAAGTACCAGTACCGCGCAAAGCACCACATCGCCCGCGACGGCTTCTCTGTCCACCAGTTCGGGATCGCTCTCGACCAGTACGAAAGCAGTCTCTGCCGCGCAACTTGTTCAGGGTATGTCGGCCGTGTCGGCCACGACAGGCGCCGCAGCCCAGGCCGCCGACAGCTCCGCCACGGCAGCCGGTACCAACGCGCTCGCTGCGGGGAGCAACTCGGTCGCGCTGGGTGCGGGAGCGGCAGCGACAGCGGCGAATTCGGTTGCGCTAGGCGCAAACTCGGTCGCAAGCGAAGCGAACACGGTGTCGGTAGGCTCGCCAGGCAACGAACGCAGGATCACGAACGTTGCGCCCGGGATGAATCCGACGGATGCGGTCAACTTGTCGCAACTGGGAGCCGTGCAGTCGAACGTCAACCAGGTGGCAAGGATGGCCTATTCCGGCATTGCCGGCGCCGCCGCGCTGACGATGATTCCCGAAGTCGATCCCGGGAAGACGCTCTCGGTCGGCATAGGAACGGCCGGCTACCAGGGCTATCAGGCAATGGCAGTCGGTTTCTCCGCTCGAATCACGAACAACCTGAAGGTCAAGGGAGGGGTGGCGATCAACGGCGCGGGCGGCAGTACGTACGGCGCTGGCGCATCCTACCAGTGGTAAGCGGCACATACGCTCTCGGGTGAATCATCATGTGAATCGGATCCCGGTTCTCACGCTCGCCGGCTAGCGCGTCTGCGAAAACGGCCTGGGCCAGAACGTGTTCCATCCGGGCCGCCTGATGCGTGCGTTGCCGTTCGTCGAAGAAGTGTTGTTGCTCAATCGTGGCGATCAGTCGTGCCTGCCCGACGACGTCGAGCCGGAAAGTGCGGGCTTTCGACTGATTGCGCCGCGAGAGGCGACCGACTTGATCGACGTGGCGATCGAAATGGCGGGCTGGCTCGACGTCGGCTGGCTCGCCCCATTAATCGCCGCTCGTCGAGACAGTATTCCGTGTCAACGGTGGCGATGGTGGTGCTGAGGACGCGCAGGAATATCTGACTGCCGCGCCGCCGGCGAAAGTGATCGGCCTGCAAACGGCGCACGCGCAGCTCGATGTCGGCCGATCATTTTCTGAATCCGGGGCAGACCAGCGGGAAAACTGGTCCACTCCACCTTCGCGCTGCTCGTGTTCGTCGGCCAGGCGTTCTGCTACTACGGGTATCACCGCGCGTCGGACCGGGTTCGCTTCTTCTGGTCGACCCATGCGGTGCATCATGCGCCGAACCAGCTGACGCTGTCGTCCGCGTTCCGTCTCGGCTGGACCGGCAAGATCGCCGGCGCGGCGATGTGCTTCACGCCGCTCGTCTGGCTCGGCGTGCGCCCGGAAGCCGTACTCGCGATCCTGTCGTTCAACCTGATGTACCCGTTCTGGCTGCACAACACGTGGATGCCGAAACTCGGCTGGCTCGAATACGTGTTCAACACGCCGTCCGCGCATCGCGTCCACCATGCGTCGAACCTCGACTACCTCGATGCGAACTATGGCGGCGTGCTGATCGTGTTCGACCGGCTGTTCGGCACCTACGTCGCCGAGCGTGCCGACGAACCGTGCCGCTACAGTCTCGTCACGCCGACCCGTTCGCGCAATCCGTTCGTCGTCGAACTCGAGCACTGGGCGAGCCTGGCGCGCGACGTCGCCACGGCCCGCGCTGCATGGACCGCGCTGCGCTTCGTGATGCTGCCGCCGGGCTGGCGTCCGGACAACCAGGGCGAGACGACCGAGCAACTGCGTCGCCGCAACCTCGTCGCCGCGCGCACGCAAGCGTGAACGGCGCTACGCTGTCGAAACGCTGGCCGGCACGCCCGTGCCACGGCCGGCACCCAACCCGGACCCCGCCACATCCAATCCCCACTGGACCCAGGAGAGCACATCGATGGAACACGACCTGAAAGGCAAGGCAGTCGCGATCACCGGCGGATTCGGCCATCTCGGCGTCGCCACCGCCGCGTGGCTCGGCGAGCGCGGCGCCCGCGTCGCGCTGATCGGCCGCGGCGCGGCCCCGGACGCGCAGGCGTTGCCCGGCGTGCCGGCCGATGCGTTGCGCATCGGCGGCATCGATCTCGTCGATCCGCAGGCGGCGGCCCGCGCGCTCGACACCGTGAATCGCGAATTCGGCCGCGTCGACGCGGTGCTGAACATCGCGGGCGCGTTCGTGTGGCAGACCATCGCCGACGGCGATGCGGCCACGTGGGACCGCATGTACGAACTGAACGTGAAGACGGCGCTGAATGCGTCGAAGGCCGCGCTGCCGTACCTGGTGGCGAGCCCGGCCGGCCGCATCGTCAACATCGGCGCGGGCGCGGCGTTCAAGGCCGGGGCGGGGATGGGCGCATATGCGGCCGCGAAGGCGGGCGTCGCGCGGCTTACCGAGGCGCTCGCGGCGGAACTGCTCGATCGCGGCGTGACCGTGAACGCGCTGCTGCCGAGCATCATCGACACGCCGCCGAACCGCAAGGACATGCCCGACGCGGATTTCTCGCGCTGGGTCCGCCCGGAACAGCTCGCGGCGACGATCGGGTTCCTGCTGTCGGACGATGCGCAGGCGATCACCGGCGCATTGATTCCGGTGAGCGGTCGCGTGGCTTAGCGGACGGCAAATGCGATGGCGGACCGATCGCGCGGCGCGGCCTGCCCGCACGACGGTCCGGCCGCTGCGACGCCGGCCGCGTTTGCCGGTGCGCGGGCGTGAACCGGTGGCGGGATGGCCGTATACTGACCGTTCCCTGTCACCGGAACCCGCCGTGCCGAACCCACCTCCAGCGGATACGCCAGACGACGATCCGCGTCCGACCCCACCCGAACAACCCGAACTGGAAGACTGCTGCAACAGCGGCTGCTCGCCGTGCGTGTTCGACCTGTACGACGAAGCGCTGGCGCGCTATCGCGTCGAACTGGCCGAATGGGAAGCGCGGCACGCCCAACAGAAGCAGCAGAAGCAACCCAGGCATCACCAGTGACGTGATTGCGATGCCGGCGAGCGACGGGACATTTGCCGTTTCGTTGCCGCGCCGGCGGCCGCGCCGATCCGCGGCATCGCGGTGGTCATGCCGGATGCGACCCCGGCGCACGCCGCGGCGATGCCCGTCCGCGGCGCAGGGACGTACGCCTAGGGCGTGTTCACACTATCGCAAGCCTTCAATGATCAAGGCGAAGTTGATAAAGGCAATGAACATCACATCGAGCTTGTCAAAGCGCGAGAAGATGCGCCGAAAGCCCTTCAAGCGGCGGAACAGTCGTTCGACTTCGTTGCGACGCTTGTACATTTCGCGGTCGTACTCCCAAGGCTCAACGCGTGTCCGCAACGGCGGTACGACGGGAATGAAGCCAAGGTCGAGCGCGAGTTGCCGGGTTTCGTTGCCCTCGTACGCTTTGTCCATCAGGAGGTACAGCGGCCGGTTCGGCGGCCCCAGACTTTCGAGAAGTGCGCGCCCCTGCGGAGCATCGCCAGCTTGGCCGGGCGACAGAGCAAACGTTACGGCTGTTCGAGCATCCGCGGCAACCATATGAATCTTGGTTGTCCATCCTCCGCGAGATTTGCCGATGGCTTGTGGACCGTTTTTTTTAATGCGCCGGTCCCGTCAGGATGAACTTTGACGATTGTGCTATCCAGCGATACCGCTTCGATCCGGACACGGATAATCTGCGCGCGCTGCAACTCCGTGAACACCCGGTCCAGCACACCGCTGCGGGACCAGCGGTTCATGCGCGTGTAGATCGTGTGCCAACGGCCGAAGCGCGAAGGCAGGCCGCGCCACTTGCAGCCATGCTCGGCTACGTAAAGGATTGCATTGAGCACTTGCAGGTTCGACAGACTTACATTGCCTCGTTGGCGCGGCAGGCAATGTTCGATCTGTTTGAATTGGGCTTCGGAGATTTCCATCTCCGAAGCATAACCTCAAACCGATAGTGTGAACACGCCCTAGT
>NZ_JBQEON010000067.1:0-7984 GCF_052045245.1 Burkholderia sp. 22313 | reverse complement strand
ATCATCGACTGCACGCGCTTGCCGTGCTGGCTGCCGAGGTTGTACACGTGCGTGCCGACGGCCGTCGAGCCGACGAACGAGATCGCCTTCACGAGCGGATGCGTGCAGATTGCATCGACGACTTCCTTGCCGCCGTGCACGACGTTCAGCACGCCCTTCGGCACGCCCGCTTCGACGGCCAGTTCGACGAGTTCCATCGTCGACAGCGGATCCTGCTCCGACGGCTTCAGCACGAACGTATTGCCGCACACGATCGCCATCGGGAACATCCACAGCGGAATCATCGCGGGGAAGTTGAACGGTGTGATGCCCGCGCATACGCCGAGCGGCTGGCGCAGCGTGTAGGTGTCGACGCCGCCCGCGACGTTTTCGGCAAATTCGCCGAGCTGCAGCGTCCCGACCGAGCACGCGTGCTCGACCACTTCGAGGCCGCGGAAGATGTCGCCTTCGGCGTCGGGCAGCGTCTTGCCCTGCTCGGCCGTCAGCGTCTTCGCGATGCGCTGCTGGTTCGCGCGCACCAGATCCTGGAACTTCAGCATGATGCGCATGCGCGCGGCGATCGGCGTGTTCTTCCACGTCGCATACGCGGCGTGCGCGGCCTGCACGGCCGCGTCGACTTCCGCGACGGTCGCGAACGGCACGCGTGCGAGCACCTGCTGCGTCGCCGGGTTGACGATGTCGCGCCACTCGCGGGTGGTGGACTCGACGAAGGCGCCGTCGATCAGCAGCTTGACCGTCGGCACGTCTTGCCCCGAGCGGGGCGTCGGATTCGCGTTCATCAGTGTGCTCTCCTTGCAGTGGGCCGCGTGGCGTCATGCAACGCGGCCGGTTCGGTTCAGTCAGGCTGCGGGCGGCGCACCGCGACATGCGGCGCGTGCGACCGGCAGCCGGTCATTTCAGTTCGTTGGCGAAATCTTCTTCCCAGTATTCGCCAGGCATCCGCGTGCTCGCATCGTCGCCGCGCTCGATCTCGCGGCGTCGCAGCTCGACGCGGCGGATCTTCCCCGAGATGGTCTTCGGCAGCTCCGCGAATTGCAGGCGACGAATGCGCTTGTACGGCGCAAGCTTCTCGCGCGAGAAGCGGAAGATCTCCAGCGCGAGCGCGGGGCTTTCTTCATAGCCCTGGCGCAGCGTGATGAAGGTCTTCGGCACCGCCAGCCGCACCGGATCCGGGCTCGGCACGACGGCCGCTTCCGCGATCGCCGGATGCTCGATCAGCACGCTTTCCAGTTCGAACGGGCTCAACCGGTAGTCGGACGACTTGAACACGTCGTCCGCGCGGCCGATGTACACGTAGTAGCCGTCGTCGCCGCGCATCGCGATGTCCGACGTGCGGTAATGGCCGTCGCGCATCGCGTGGGCCGTTGCTTCCGGATTGTTCGCATAGCCGTTCATCAGCCCGACCGGGCGCGTCACGCCGGCGCCGATCGGCAGCGCGACCTCGCCTTCGCCGACGGGCATGCCGTCCGGGTCGAGCAGTGCGATCCGGTAGCCGGGCAACGGCCGGCCCATCGAACCGGCCACGACGGGCTGCCCCGGCGTGTTGCCGATCAGGCAGGTCGTCTCGGTCTGGCCGTAGCCGTCGCGAATCGTGATGCCCCACGCCTTCTTCACGCGCTCGATGATCTCGGGATTCAGCGGCTCGCCCGCGCCGACGATCTCGCGCAGCTTCACGTCGAACGACGCGAGCGGCTGCTGCACGAGCATGCGCCACACGGTCGGCGGCGCGCACAGCGTGGTCACCTGGTATTTGACGAGCGCATCGAGCACCGCCTTCGGCTCGAAGCGCGCATAGTTGAATACGAACACGCACGCCTGCGCATTCCACGGCGCGAAGAAGCAGCTCCACGCATGCTTCGCCCAGCCCGGCGAGCTGATGTTCCAGTGGATGTCGCCCGGTTGCAGGCCGACCCAGTACATCGTCGACAGGTGCCCGACCGGATAGGTGCGGTGCGTATGCTCGACGAGCTTCGGCTTCGACGTCGTGCCCGACGTGAAGTACAGCAGCATCGATTCGTTCGACTGCGTGACGGCGTCGGGGTTGAATACATGGCTTGCCGCGTAGCCGTCGTTCATCGCGAGCCAGCCGTCGCGCGGCGCGCCGGCGACGATCTTCTGCTTGAGGCCGAGGCCGGCCTGTTCGAATTTCGCGGTTTCGTTCTCGTCGACGATCGCGTAGGTCGCGCCGCCGATCCGCACGCGATCGCGCACGTCGTCGGCCGACAGCTGGGTGGTCGCGGGCAGCACGATCGCGCCGAGCTTCATCGCGGCGAGCATCGCGTCCCACAGCTCGACACGGTTCGGCAGCATCAGCAGGATCCGGTCGCCGCGCCCGACGCCGATGCCGCGCAGCCAGTTCGCGATGCGCGACGAGCGCTCGGACATCTGCGCGAACGAATACGGGTCGCCCGTCCCGGTTGCCGCGTCGACGATCCACAACGCGGGCTGGTCGTTGCCGCGCGCCATCGGGTCGAAGTAGTCGAGCGCCCAGTTGAAGGCGTCGAGCACCGGCCATGCGAAATCGCGGTAAGCGGTGTCGTAGTCGGTGCGATGGCGCAGCAGAAAGTCGCGTGCGTCCAGGAATGCCTGTACCGTCATGTGTCGTCTCCGTCTCCAGTCTCCAAGCCCCGCGGTCAACCGGCGCATGTGCTGCAGCGCATGCCCGGTTCCGCGTTGTCGCGGCGCACGGTCACGTCGTTGCGTGCCGCGTTCGCCGCCCTGCCCTCGTGCCTGCTTCGTTGCCTGCTTCGTTTGCCTGCTGATTCGGTCGCGTGGTGCCGGATGGAGCGCGCCGCGACTCAGAGCTGTCGCGCGATCACCATCCGCTGCACTTCGCTGGTGCCTTCGTAAATCTGCGTGATGCGCGCGTCACGATAGTGACGCTCGACTTCGTAGTCGACGAGATAACCGTAGCCGCCGTGGATCTGGATCGCGTCCGAACACACGCGCTCGGCCATCTCGGACGCGAACAGCTTCGCCTGCGACGCCTCCGACAGGCACGGCAGCCCGGCCGTGCGCAGCTTCGCCGCGTGATGCACGAGCAGGCGCGCCGCATTGATCTGGGTCGCCATGTCGGCGAGCTTCTGCTGGATCGCCTGGTGCTCGGCGATCGGCTTGCCGAACTGCACGCGCTCGCCCGCATAGCGGCGCGCCTTGTCGAACGCGGCGCGCGCGATGCCGAGCGCCTGCGCGGCGATGCCGATCCGGCCGCCTTCGAGGTTCGACAGCGCGATCTTCAGCCCTTCGCCGCGATTGCCGAGCAGGTTCTCTTCCGGAATCGCGCAGTTCTCGAACGTGATCGGGCACGTGTCGGACGCGCGGATGCCCATCTTCTTCTCGGGCTTGCCGACGATGAAGCCCGGCGTGTCGGTCGGCACCAGGAACGCGGAAATGCCGCGCTTGCCGGCTTCCGGGTCCGTCGTGGCAAAAACGATCGCGACCCCGGCGCGCTGGCCGTTGGTCACGAACTGCTTCGCGCCGTTCAGCACCCACTTGCCGTCGCGCAGTTCCGCCCGCGTGCGCAGGTTGTGCGCCTCGGAGCCGGCCTGCGGCTCGGTCAGGCAGAACGCGCCGATCACGCGGCCCGCCGCCATCTCGGCCAGCCAGCGATCCTTCTGCGCGGGCGTGCCGAAGCCGAGGATCGGCCCGCAGCCGACCGAGTTGTGCACGCTCATCATCGTCGCGCACGCGGCGTCGCCGGCGGCGATCTCCTCCATCGCCAGCGCATAGGCGACGTAATCCGTATACGCGCCGCCCAGCTCCTGCGGCACGATCATCCCGAGCAGGCCGAGCTCGCCGAGCTGCGCGACGACGGCGTCGGGCAGCCGCGCGTCGTGGTCCCACTGCGCGGCGTTCGGTGCCAGCACCTCGGTGGCAAAAGCGCGCGCGGCGTCGCGGATCATCCGCTGGTCTTCGGTGTAAAGCTCGTCCATGGCGCTGCAGTCTCCCGCGGCCGCGTGCCGCGACCGACCTTCCGTTTCGATGCAACAAGTGTAGGCAAGCACGCGCGACTGTTCGATGCTCGCGCCGCTCATTTACACTGAGCGTTTTTGCCATACCGGCGGCTTCGATGAAGCAGGAAGACAAGGGCACCGTCGCGATCAGCCTCGTCGCTTACAGCGTCGCGCTCGCGACCCGGCGCGGCGTCGCGGCCGAGCCGCTGCTCGCGCAGGCCGGCATCGCGCCCGCGCTGCTCGCGCAGCCGCGGGCACGGGTGTCGGCGCAGCAATACGGCGCGTTGTGGAACGCCATCGCGCGCGCGCTCGACGACGAGTTTTTCGGGCAGGATCGCCATCCGATGCGCAGCGGCAGCTTCATCGCGATGAGCCAGGCCGCGCTGTCCGCGCACGACGGACTGCACGCGATGGCTCGCGCGGTGAATTTCCTGCACTGCGTGCTCGACGACCTCCACGCCGAACTCGACGCCAATCCGCAGCGCGTGCGGCTGCGTTTCGTGCACCGCAACAGCGCCGCGGCGCCCGCGATGTTCACGTACGCGACCTATTTCATCATCGTGTACGGGCTGACCTGCTGGCTGATCGGGCGGCGCATCCCGGTGCTGCACGCGAGCTTCCGCTGCGACACGCCGCCGGCCGATCACGAATACCCGTCGATGCTGTGCGACGACATGCGGTTCAACCAGCCGGATTCGTATGTCGATTTCGATCCCGAATTCGCGACGCTGCCGGTCGTGCAGAACGCGAAGACGCTGAAGGCATTCCTGCGCAACGCGCCGGCCAGCTTCATCGTCAAGTACCGCAACCCGAACGCGCTCGCGCAGCGCGTGCGCGCGGTGCTGCGCGGGATGCCGCCCGCGTCGTGGCCCGGTGCGGGCGGGATGGCCGCGCGGCTGCACGTGGCCGAGGCGACGCTGCGCCGCAAGCTGCACCAGGAAGGCCATGCGTACCAGTCGATCAAGGACACGCTGCGACGCGACCTCGCGTTCGAGGCGCTGGCCGATCCGTCGCGGACCATCGCCGACGTCGCGGCGGCCACCGGCTTCGCGGAACCGAGCGCGTTCTACCGCGCGTTTCGCAAATGGAGCGGGCGCAGCCCGGCCGAGTTTCGGGACGAGGCGCTCGCGCGCGGCGGCAGCGCCGGCTAAGTGCGCGGCCGGCCCGGCCCCGCCTTCACGCTTTCCACGCTTTCCGCCGAAACCGCCTAATCTTCAAGCATCGGGCCAACGCCTTTTCCGCGAGCCGGACGACGTGCGGCCGCGCGCCGCCCGGACGCCTCGATGCGCATTCACCGTCATCGGCCGTCGCCGGCACCTGCATCGCCCGGCGGCCGCACCCGTCACCCGCTGTCCGCGCGGGTCGCACGCGCCGCGCTGTTCGCGGCGCTGCTCGTCGTGTGCGCGGCGGTTGCCGCCCCACTCCCCGGCGCCCCCGCCACGGCCCCCGCCGCCGCGCCGCCCGTCGTCGTGATCCCCGTCAACGGCGCGATCGGGCCCGCCAGCGCCGACTTCATCGTCCGCTCGCTCGACCGCGCGGCGCACGAGCACGCGCCGCTCGCGATCCTGCAGCTGGATACGCCCGGCGGGCTCGACACGTCGATGCGGCAGATCATCAAGGCGATCCTCGGCTCGCCGGTGCCGGTCGCGGCGTTCGTCGCGCCGGGCGGCGCACGGGCCGCGAGCGCGGGCACCTATATCGTCTACGCGAGCCACATCGCCGCGATGGCACCGGGCACCAATCTCGGCGCGGCGTCGCCGGTGCAGTTCGGCATCGGGGGCGGCGCGCCTGGCGCGCCGGGCACGACACGGCCGTCACCGAGCGGGGCCTCGGGTGCGGCCGGCGCATCGGGCGCATCCGCGACGCCCGCCGAGCTGCCGAACGACACGCAGTCGACCGAGATCCGCAAGGCGACCCAGGATGCCGCCGCGTACATCCGCGGCCTCGCGCAGTTGCGCGGACGCAATGCCGAATGGGCCGAGCGCGCGGTGCGCGAAGCCGTGAGCCTGTCCGCGAACGAAGCGCGCGCGCAGCATGTCGTCGACCTGATCGCGCAGGACCCGGCCGATCTCGCGCGCCAGCTCGACGGCCGCAGCGTGACCACGACCGCCGGCACGCTGCACCTCGCAACCGCGCATGCGCCGCTCGTGGTGCTCGCGCCCGACTGGCGCAGCCGCTTCCTGTCGATCATCGCCGACCCGAACGTCGCGCTCATCCTGCTGACGATCGGCATCTACGGGCTGTTCTTCGAGTTCGCGAACCCCGGCTTCGTGCTGCCGGGCGTCGCCGGCACCATCTGCCTGCTGGTCGGGCTGTTCGCGATGCAACTGCTGCCGATCAGCTATGCGGGCCTCGGACTCGTGCTGCTCGGCCTCGGCTGCCTCGTCGCCGAGGCGTTCCTGCCGACTTTCGGCGTGCTCGGTTTCGGCGGGATTGTCTCGTTCACGATCGGCGCGCTGATGCTGATCGACACCGACGTGCCCGGCTACGGGATTCCGTGGCCGGTGATCGCGGGCCTCGCGGTCGGCGGCGGGCTGCTCGTCGCCGTCGTCTCGAGCGTCGCGCTGCGCGCGCGGCGGCGGCCGGTCGTGACGGGCGCGGAGGCGATGCTCGGCAGCGTCGGCGAAGTGCTCGACGACGGCCTGCATCCGGATCAGCCGCAAGGCACCGCCGGCCGCGCGCCGTCGGCCGCCGGCTGGGCACTCGTGCATGGCGAGCGCTGGCGCGTCGCGAGCAGCGTGCCGCTCGCCGCGGGTTGCCGCGTGCGCGTCACGGGCCGGCACGGACTGATGCTCACCGTCGCGCCGCTGTACGACACGCAGCCGCAGGACCAACGCCAGGGAGAACCTTCATGATCGGTTACACGTTCGGCTTCAGCAGCGTCCTGATCGTCTTCATCGTGGTGCTCGCCGCCTCGTCCATCCGCATCTTCCGCGAGTACGAGCGCGGCGTCGTGTTCATGCTCGGCCGGTTCTGGAAGGTAAAGGGGCCGGGGCTCGTGCTGATCATCCCGATCGTCCAGCAGGTCGTGCGGATCGACCTGCGCACCGTCGTGTTCGACGTGCCGTCGCAGGACGTGATCACGCGCGACAACGTGTCGGTGAAGGTCAATGCGGTCGTGTATTTCCGCGTCGTCGATCCGGAGAAGGCCGTGATCCAGGTCGCGCGCTTCTTCGACGCGACCAGTCAGCTCGCGCAGACGACGCTGCGCGCGGTGCTCGGCAAGCATGAGCTCGATGCGCTGCTGGCCGAGCGCGAGCAGTTGAACGCGGATATCCAGAAGACGCTCGACGCGCAGACCGATGCGTGGGGGATCAAGGTGTCGACCGTCGAGATCAAGCACGTCGACCTGAACGAGACGATGGTGCGCGCGATCGCGCGGCAGGCCGAAGCCGAGCGCGAGCGGCGCGCGAAGGTGATTCATGCGGAAGGCGAGCTGCAGGCGTCGGAGAAGCTGCTGCAGGCCGCGCAGCGGCTCGCGCAGCAGCCGCAGGCGATGCAGCTGCGCTATCTGCAGACGCTGACGACGATCGCGGCGGACAAGAATTCGACGATCGTGTTTCCGCTGCCGGTGGATTTGCTGGGGGCGTTGCTGGATCGGTTGGGTTCGAAACAGGGACAGTAACGATAGCGTCTGTCCGACGTCACCTGCTCGCCAATCGAGATTTCCGAATCATCGCCGGCCCGTGTCCCAGCGGGGCTGTGGCGTATCCCCGGACTGGCGTGCCCCCGGCCCCTCTAGGGCCTGTTCACGCTAATAACGGGCTTGCGCTGGCCCCCAGAAGGGCCGAGCGCAAGGAATGCGACGAAGCGAATACTCGACGTATTCGCGAGGCGCATGACGCCGCGATCGGCCCTTCTGGGGGCCAGCCCCACGAATGATTTTCTTCCAAACAGGGGAACGTGCCTTTCCGCCCGCATTGCGGCGTCGTTCGTCGTTGCAATAGCTACGGCTATTGCGCCTCCTCTCTCCTTGCCCTGCGGGCGGAAAGGCACGTTCGCAAGCCCGTTATTAGCGTGAACAGGCCCTA
>NZ_JBQEON010000066.1:0-8031 GCF_052045245.1 Burkholderia sp. 22313 | reverse complement strand
TTTTCAGCAGCAGAGAAGCGAGATTATCAACCGTTTTTTAAAACTCGTCAACAACTTTTTTAACTACTTCGTTGCGACGACTGCGGTTTAAATCCTTGTGCGCTGGGGCTTTACAACCCGCCATCAACCGCACTGCTTCCCTTCTTTTCCCCCGCGCTGCGTTTCCGTTAGCGCGAAAGAGGCGTGATTCTAAGCACCTGCCCCTGACTCCGCAACCCCTTTTGTGAAATTATTTTGACGTGGGGTTCCAGCGGCCCGTTGAGGCGCCCCATTGATCATATATAAGCGATACGGCAGGCCAGACCCCGGTATCCCGTGAACCGTCCCGCCGCATCGAACGCAACCCTCAGCCGCTCACCGCCCCACCATCGCCCTCACCACCCCGTCCCGACGGATCAACCCGTGATACAACGCAGCGGCAAAGTGCAGGAGGAACGTAGCGAAGAACAGGTAAGCCAACAGCCGATGCGCGACCCGGAGCCAGGCAAACGCCACCGGGTCAGCCGAAACCAGCGCCGGCAATTGCACGCCACCGCCCAAGGTCACCGGATACCCGCCTGCCGACAGCATTGCCCACCCGATCAGCGGCATTGCCAACATCAGCGCATACAGCACCAGATGCGATCCATGCGCGGCAACCTTCTGCCAGGTGGGCAGATCCTCCGGCAACGCCGGCGGCTTCGACACGAACCGCACCACGATCCGCACGCAAACCAGCACCAGCACGGCAATCCCAAGCGGCTTATGCAACGCCACCAGGAAATCATGGCGCCCGGATACCGACGCCACCATCCCCACCCCGATGAACAGCATCGCGACGATCATCGCGGCCATCACCCAATGCAGCAGCCTCGCCGGCAAGCTAAACGTCGTAGCAACCTTCATCACCGTCCCTCCGCACTCAATCGCGCCGCTCCGGCCACGCCAGCCTCTTCACTCGTCCTGCGCAGATACGAATCCGCATACGCCGCCGACCGCGCCGGCAGCAATGGATCACCCGACACCTGAATCCCCTGCGGCAATACCGTCGGGTCGTAATTCACGTCCCGGCACGGCCCGCTGTCCTGCGGCTCCACGCGGTCGAGCACGAGCGTCCCCGCATCGATCGTCGTCCGCTGCGCGGGCCAGGTCTTCGTCGCGTCGTCCACCGGGTCGCCGGGCTCAGCCAGTGTGATCAGCAGCTTCCACTTCTGCGCACCGTCCGCGATGCGCCGCGTCAGGTCCTGCTGCAACACGTTCGGGTCCGCGGCCGTCGCGACGCCCCCGGCGCCGGCCGTCTGCTCCGGCACGACCCGCCATCTCACCGCCTGGCGCTTGCCCGCCGCGTCGACGAAGTAGAACGCGTTCAGCCCGTAATAGCTTTCGGTGACGTAGCTCGCGCTCGGCTTCGCACCCTTCACCCAGGCGCGGAACGCGGCCGTCTCCGGATGCGCGCCGAAGAACGCCTTCACTTTCGCCGGATCGGGCTTGCCCGTCGCCGGATCCGGCCGGGTCGCAAGCAACTGCGCGTAGAAGGCTTTCGGGGTCGCCACCGGAAACACGGGCATCGCGTTCATCCCCGTCCGCCATTGCTGGCCGTCCGGCGCGGTGAGCTTCAGCGCGAGGCTGCGGATCGGCACGCTGCTGTCAGGCGCATACGGATTCCCGCCCGGCAGCGCGAACCGCCCGACCAGCGGCGTGCGCACCGCCTTGAAGAACGGCGCGACCGAATACGCGCTCGCGGCGCCATTGCCTTCGAAGTAGCCGGTCACGCACACGCCCTTCGCGTGATTGCGCCGGAAGCCCGGATGCTCGCCGCCGGCTGTCTGCAGCGCGTCGACGATCCGGTGCGGGGTCAGACGCGCCGGCGCGAGCCAGCCGCCGACATACCCGAACGCCACGGCCACGCCAGCCACCGCGCCGCCGATCACGGCCCAGCGCCACAGCCCGCGCCCGCGCCCGGGCTCGCGCTCGCGCGGCGGCGAAGAAGAGGAAGATTGCTTCATGGATGCACTCCCGATCGTCAGATCATTGTCGAACGCGTGTAGGACGCCACCCGCGTCGCTTTATTCCATGAAGCAATTTTTCGTATGCTGACGGAATAAGCGGCGCCGACCGGCGTCCTACGCGGCATCTCATGCTTTCGGCTCCCGGCCCGGCCATGCCCCCAAACGCTCCCGACGACGACGCATTGCGCGAACTCATCCCCAGGCTGCGACGCTTCGCGCTCTGGCTGGCGCGCGACGTCCACGCCGCCGACGATCTCGTCCAGTCGACGCTCGAGCGCGCGCTGTCGCGCTGGGCGAGCCGCCGCGACGACGCATCGCTGCGCAGCTGGCTCTTCACGATCCTTTACCGGCAGTTTCTCGATGGCAAACGCAGTGCCAAGCGCTACGCGTGGTTGCTCGGCCGTATTCGCCGCGACGACGAGCGGCACTGGCCATCGGCCGAACGCGAGGTGACCGCGCGCGCGACGCTCGAAGCGTTCGGCCATCTGTCCGACGAGCAGCGCAGCCTGCTGTTGCTCGTCGCGGTCGAAGGCTTCACGTATCAGGAAGTCGCCGACCTGCTCGACGTGCCGATCGGCACCGTGATGTCGCGTCTCTCCCGCGCGCGCCAGGCGCTGCGCCAGCTCAGCGACGGCGAGCTCCCCGCTCCTTCTCTCCGCTTGATGAAATGAACAACCTCCGCCCCGACGAACACGATCTCCAGGCCTATGTCGACGGCCAGCTCGACGACGATGCGCGTGCCGCGGTCGAGCGATATCTCGCGCTGCATCCGGAGAGCGCGGAACAGGTGAAGCAATGGCAGCAGGATGCGCAGCGATTGCGGGCCGCGCTGGAAAGCGTGCGGATGCCTGGTGAGAATCCCGAGCTCGATCCGGCCGCGATTCGGGCTCGGCGCGCGGAGCGCTCGCGGATGCGGTTCGCGATGGCGGCTTCGTTCGTGTTCTGTATCGGGCTCGGGACTTTCGGTGGATGGCAGGCGCGCGGGTGGAACGCGCCACCGCCCATCGCACCGATGAGCGATGCGGTCGAGGCCTACCGGATGATGGTGGTCGACCAGACCGCGAAGGTCGATTTCCGGCCGACGGGTGCGAAGGATCTGCAGACGTGGATCACCCGGCGCGTGGGGGCATCGGCGCGGCTGCCGGATTTGAGTGCGGCGGGGTTCAAGCCGGTTGGCGGGCGGTTGTTTACGACGGACAGCGGAGCCACCGCTGCGATGGTGCTCTATGAGGACGACGCCGGACGAACGCTGAGCTTCTATCTCCGGCCCGCGGAGTCGAAACATCGGCTGCTGCCGGCCGGGCAACGCGTGGATGGCGCGTTGCTGGCGCGGTATGGGTCGGTGAACGGGCTTAATTATGCGATCGTCGGGCCCGCGGATAATCTGGGGGAACAGGCGGTCGTGCGGGCGCTTGATACGCAGATTTGAGCGGGGCGATGCGCGCCCTGCGGTCCGGCCGGTGCGGCTAGACCAGCCTGAAAGCGTTCACACTCACCGCTCAGGTTCACAGTGTTTGGATTCGCTTGGGTGATGGTTATCCACATCGCGAATCTCGTCGCGGTGCGTTCGCGAATGGGCGTACCCTCTTCGATTCCACCGTCACAGGATTTGGCGTCTTTTGGGCGGATTATCCACATCGGCCTCAACGGTTCAGCATGCCGTCGCCCCTCGAACCGCTCACCTTTGGGTTGCACAGGCAGCGATATCCCGGTCCTCCTCATCGCGCCGGCACACAGGGTTTCGATTCAGGTGTGCTCGGGTTGTTCACATGCGCGTGGGCGCACCTGATCGATGCTCACCGGTAAATCGCACAGCGTTTCTGATTGTCTTGCGCGCCGGTTGTCCACACTCGAAGACTAAGCGCTACAGCGGCACGGACGTCACTTGACCCACGTCCCGAGGGGCTTGCATTACCGAGCCCGCGCACACCGGGAGGCATCCTTGCAACGAACGTGACGGAACGGCGGCCCATCGTGCCGAAATTCAATCCGCTCATGGCTTTCCCCCGAGGCCGGCCATCCGCCCGTCCTTCCGTTTCCGCACTACGCACGCTTCACGAGACGCCATGTCACCCAGTGCACCTTGAGCTCGCCCAGGTTGTCCCTGACCAGCATGTCCGGCATGGCCGCCCCGGCCTCGACGCGCAGCGTCTTGCCGCCGTATTCGTCCGTCTGCCATTCACCGCTAACCGGGCAGATATCGCCAGTTCGGACCTGCGCGACGGGGTCACTGTTCGGTGCCGGCGCTAACGGCGGTTCGAGGAAATACTGCGATTCGTCGGGAATGACGCCGTCCGCGTATCGCTTGTCTTCCCACAACAGTCGCCAGTGCGTCTTGACGGGCACTCTCGCGTCGTCATCTCTGAGGTTCGGCGCGCAGATGTCGCGAATGAGGTAATTGAAGCAGCCGTTGCCGCGCAGACTGCGATCGCCGACCGGCACAATACCGAGCAATTTCGATTGCTCGACGGCAACCGGTTCCCAGATGCCGTCGCAAGGCACCTTCTCGCCCGACTTGATCACCGGGCCGACTGGTTCCGGAACCTCCGGCAAGTCCTCCGGAAACACTGGATACGGAAGCGTGTAGAAGGTGTTCCTGTATGCATTCGGGGACAGCAGCAGCCCCACCGAGCGTAGTTGTGCGAGATCGGTATGTCCCGGCTCGAACGGCGCATGCTCCATCTGATATTCCGATGCATGCAGCAATTGAGCCAGCGCATCGACCTTCGGCGGGTAGGGCGCAGCCTGCGCACCGCGATCCCAGTAATCGGGATGAGGGAAGAAATACGCGTTCAAATGGTTATACCGATCTACCGCGTATTGCAGCGGCTCGCCGCGCTGCCAAACGAACCGGTGCCCTTGGCCCAGTTCGGACAACCCTCGATCGTAGGCCGCGAGGATCTCGAAGATGGTCGGCAAATTATCTGCCGGCATGGGCTCCGGATCATCTTCGGGACAGGTCTTCACCGCGCTCTCGTATTCATTCGCGAAAATTGCAAACGCATCTCGCTTGCGCTTCCAGAGCGAATAACTGGTCAGCCGTTGAAGCAGCCAGAAAATCCTGCGCCGCGTCGTGTCATCCGTCATGTCGTATTGCTTGATCGTATTTCTCATCGCTGACCTTCGTAATTGGCTGCCGATCGTGTCGTTGCGGTCACTTTGCTGTTGGTCGTCTTGGTCTGGATTTCGTCACTCGCCAGCCGGCGCGTCTTCGTCGAGTAGTGGATGTCGTCCTCGTACTTGCTGTAGCCGTAGACCTTCTCGATATTCTCCCAGTTCGTCTTGTGGAACTCGATCTTGACGCCGTCGAACTCCCGTTGGACATACAGATCGGCGTGCCCAGTGACGTTCACGAACTGCTGCTTGATCTTGTTCCCTTCCTCGGTCACATATTCCGACAGCTTTCCGAAGTCGACGACCAATTGATCGCCGCCGCCCTCGAGATACTGCACGGGCGTCGCCGTGCCGTACTGCTCGGCAATCTTTCCGGCCCACGCATTGGCCGTCGGCATCCGCGCGCCGAAATCGTGTGGCAACTGCATGACCACGATGAACCCGTTACCGTTCCAGGTATCCAGCACCGCGGCGAGCCTGCGCCACTCCTCCGCGGTCTTCGGAGGCTCGCCGACACCCCAGAACGCAGGGTTCCTGCCGCCCGCCGTGCTGCCGTTCTTGTAACTCGCGAGTTCGGACGGATTGCCGAACACGCGATACACCTTCTTGCCCGCAAGCTCCTTGGCGGTCAGTGCCTTGATCTCGCCACTGAACGACGCAATGTCGAGAAAGACATCAGCGTCGTCGAACATCGGCATTGTGCCTTTCCGCTTGAGGATGTCTGGCCATCCCTGGGCAATTTTCGGGCCGTATTTCGCTATGAGCAGCGCTTCGACCTTACCTTCGTCAGCCAGGCATTCCGCCGACGGAAAGCGGCCCCGACGAATATCGCGGGCAAGCCTGCGCTCCTGCAGATATGCTTCGGCCTCACGCTGGAGCTTCGGTGCACCTCCTGTCGCAATTTCATGCACCTCGCCGCGATAGACCATGTTCTGCAGCACCTTGAGCTTCGCGTTCAGCTCCTTGATCGCCTCCGGCACGATCTTGTCTGCCATGTCCTGAATCGCGTGGAAGCCGCTACTCACACGCTCGAGCGCGGCCCGCCACTTGTCCGGCAGCATTCGACCGACACGCGCGCTGAGCGAACGCTCAATGGCCACGCGAACCGTCGCGCAAAAATCCTTCAGCCGGGAAATCGCTTGCGCCTGGTACTTGGCCAGGTCCAGCGCTCTCAACCACTTCGGTGCGTCGCCGTGCCCCATCCGGTTCAGGAACTGCACGACCACCTGGAGCAGCTCGGCATCTTTCGCGACATCCCCGGTGACCTTCAGCAGCAAACGCCCGACGCCCTTGATGACACCGCCCACTACCGGGATCAGCGCAAAGATGAGTACGACCAGCAGCACGCGCTGCATCGTATCGTTCCGCTTGACCGGATCCTGGCTCATGCCGATGCTGACGGCCAGCAGATCCCGAACGGCGGTCGCGTCGCCCACGAGCGGAATCATGCCGACCACCGCATCGACGATAATCTGGCTGATTGTCTGCTTTTCGTTGAATGCGCCTTCCAGCGTTCCCCAGCACCACTGCCCGACTTCCAGCGACGTTGCCCTGAAATCCTCGATCGTCCAGCTCACGCTCACGCTCCCCCGTGCTTGTTGATGATTGAATCGATGTCGGTATCGGAAAGACGCTCTCCCTTGTAATCGGGATTGGCGGTCGTATCCTTGCGCGCATACGCGCGCGCATCCGGCCCGAGCTCAACCTTGATGGCGCCGGCCGGCACGTTCTCCAGATGCATCCGGCCCTGCGAATCGAGCACGCCTTCGCGCGTGGTGCCATCGGGCAGCGTCGCGACATACTTCGCGCCCTGGACCGGCTCGTTGTCGTGATACTGATATTGCAGCGCCGCCGCATGCGTGGAAGTCGGCATCGCCGGCAGCGGATATGCCATGCTCGTCGGCCCCGCGAACGTATGCGATGCCCCTTTGATGTCGACCTTTCCAGGGGCATGAACCTCGACGTTGCCATCCTTGATCCGGATGTACGCCCCACCGCTCGTCAGCACGATCCCCTGATCGGCCGCGATCTCGATCCTATCGGTTGCGGACACAACCTTCACCGCCTTCTGCGCGGTCACCTCGACGTTGTCCGACTGCGCCTGGATCTCGACCTTGCCCTTGCCCGCGAACAGCTTCATCCCCGCGTTCTGCACGAACAGGCTCAGCTTCTGCCCGATGCTGCCGATCAGCGACTTGCCCGCCGCGACATGCACGCTCTGCCCGCTCGCAATATTCACGTGATCGTTCGCGACCATGTGCAGCGACTGCTGCGTCGACATCCCGATCCCCGACGGGCTGCCGAACAGCATCACCGGTTCCTTGAACGCATTCGCGCTGCCCGTGCCGCCGCCTGCCGTGCGCCCGCCGGACGCGCTGCCCGACGCACTGTCCTGCGTCGCGTCGGTGAACGCGCGCATCGTGTCGTGTGCGTCCTTGAGGCTTTCCGCCTGATGCTGCTCGCTGGCACCCGACATCGCCTCAACCAGGCTCTCGCCCGTCACGAGCTGCTGCTGCGCTTCCTTCACGTCGAGCGGCTGGCTGTTCGGCGCTTTCGGATGAGTCGTGACGTACAGGCCCTGACTCGCCCGCACCGCGCCATACGCATCCGAGCGCAGATCGAAACCACTGCCCAGATACGACCCACGCGAATTGCCGTTCTGGTCGATGAGGTAACCGAGATGCAGCAGGCTGTTCCCGCTGCTGCTCATCAGCTGCACCCGGTTCTGCCCGGTCGCGTCGTCCATCACGAGATGGTTGTAGCCGCTGCCCGAATACTCCTTCGATCGATACCCGGACAGAATCCCGTCGCTATGCCACTGCGGCTGGTTCGCGCCGTTGTACACGCGCCCGACCGCCAACGGCCGGTCGCAATCGCCGCCGACATAATCGATCAGCACTTCCTCGCCGATCCGCGGCACATGCACGCC
>NZ_JBQEON010000065.1:0-8329 GCF_052045245.1 Burkholderia sp. 22313 | reverse complement strand
CTTAATCTCTAGTTCCAAGTGCAACACCTTGAATCAAGTAAGGTGTTGTGATGAAGAAGTACCAGCATCTGAGCGCGGAGGACCGCGCGGCAATCATGATCGAACGTCAGCGGGGAACCAGCATGCGAGAGATCGCACGGCGATTGGGGCGCAGCGCTTCGACGGTTTCTCGCGAACTGGCTCGTAATCGGAATGCGGCAACGCCGCGCTACGAAGCAACCCAGGCGGCCTCGTCCTATCGGCTTCGCCGTCGGCGCTGCGTACGGCGTCGTAAGTTGAGCGAAGGCAGTACGCTGTACTGGCATGTGCATCATCAACTGGTCTATCGACGCTGGTCGCCGCAGCAAATTGCTGCCAGACTCCGCGACATGCATCCAGACAATCCTGACCAGCGCGTCAGCCACGAAACGATTTACGCCGCGATCTATACCCATCCCCGAGGTGGACTCAAGCAGGCGATGATCGAGGCGCTTCGCCAAGAGAAGCCTGCGCGCGGCACCACCCGTCGAACCCTTGCGCGCAAGAGCTTCGTGCCGGATGAATTGCGCATCATTCATCGGCCTGAGCAGATTGAAACGCGGCAATGGCCGGGACATTGGGAGGGCGACCTCGTCAAAGGCGCGTTCAATCGATCCTGCGTTGGAACGCTGGTCGAGCGTAAAACACGGTTCGTCGTGCTGTGCCGCATGGACGGCTGTACCGCCCAAGACGCACTCGAGGGCTTCACGCGCCAGATGAAGAAGGTGCCGGCCTTCCTGCGTGAGAGCCTGACGTACGACCGTGGATCGGAGATGACCTGTCATGTCGAGCTTGCCGAGCGACTGAACCTCGATATCTGGTTCGCGGATCCATACGCTCCGTGGCAGCGCGGCAGCAACGAGAACACAAACGGCCTGCTACGCCAGTTCTTGCCAAAGGGCATGGACCTCTCGGGCGTCACGCAGACGCAATTGAACGATATCGCCAAGCTGCTCAATGGACGTCCTCGCCAGACGCTCGGTTGGAAAACGCCCGAGGAAGCCATGGCCATGGAACTGGCAGCCGAGGGGTTAGCAAAACGTTGCACTTGACTCTAGAAACCGCCAAGACCGCTCGCATCCCTGCCGCGCCTCGCGTCGCTCGGGTTGATGCGCTGGTTCGACCGGCTCGTGGTTTTCGTGGCGGTCGCCGGCCGCGGCATCGGGCCGGGACGGATTGCAAAGGGGCGTGGGCATGGCGGCAACGAAGGTGAAGGCCGGACACGGAACGGGCATGCAGGCGGCCGGTGCGCGCGAACTCGTCGCGATCGCCGAGCTGGCCGACATCCTGTGGCAGCTCGGCGCCGACGTGGTTGACGCCGCTGACCCAACCGATGCAGCCGATGCGCGGATCGACGTCATGCCGTTTATCGATGGCCTCAAGCACGTCTCGCAGCATATTCACCGGATGAAACGGCTCGATGCCGACGGTCGCGAGCGCGCGGCGCGACACTATTTCGCCGGCGTGTTCGCGGGCGCGTGCGGCGACGATTCGGCGATTGCGTGCGGCGTATCGGGCAGCCTTGCGCAGCAACCCGGCGTGGTCAGCGATGCGGCGGCCCGTTGCTTCGCGAGGCTTGCGCGCATCGGCCGGCGGCACGGCCGCGCGTTTGCCGCGCAGCGCGGCGCCCGGGTGCCGGCCTAGGGAGTGCAGGGGCGTTGCGCGGCTTACGGCGTGTAGTTCTGCGCCCGGCGTGGCACGTAGCCGGTCAGGTGCCAGCGGCCGTCGTCGTCGAGGCGGAAGCTCAGTTTTTCGTAAACGGTCGCACCGCTCGTGAGCGTCGTCGCGTAGTCGAGGTTCGCGTAGAGGCCATCGGGCATCGACGACGAATTCGTGTAGCGGATCCGCGTGATCTGCGCCCAGCCGCGATGGCTGACCGGGCCGATCGACTGGCGCGCGTGCTGCATGTCCGCGGCGAACGGGTCCTGCTTGATGCGCGCCTTCACGAACGCGGCGGAGTCGGCCCACACAGCGCCGTACTGGCCGGCGTCGAGCTGCTTGAAGACCACGTCGGCATCGCGCAGCAGCACGTCGGCCGATTCGCCGCCGGATTGTGCGTGCGCGCCGATTGCGATCGAAGCGAGCGCACAGCCGATCAGCCAGGTCGCGCGGGAGAGGGGCGGGTGTGCGTTCATGTGGGCGTCCGGGGAGCGCGGCGTGTCATGCGTCGCGATAGAGCGACGCGATCGCGTCGGAATACGCGGCGACGTTGTCGGGATGGTAGATGCTGACCGAGTCGAGCACGTGCTTCGATTGTTCGCGGTACGCGTCGAGGTTCGCGTCGTGTTCGGCGAACGCCCGCAGCAGCGCGCGGCCGCCGGCCTGGCAATCGAAGTCCGGATAGAAATACCCGGCCTTGCCGAGGAACGGCGAGTTGTGAATCAACGGATAGTCGCCGTAAAGCAGTTCGTAGTACAGGTAGTTCTGCGCGTTTTCCCACGTGTGCGACACCACGGCGTCGCCATAGGCGGCCATGAACTCATACACCGCGTAGCGGCTTTCGAACGTCGTGATCCCGTGGTTCACGATGTCGAGGCTCTTCGCGAAGTGGACGAACGTCGCATGCTCCTTCAGGTGCAGCGTGTTGCACACGCGCACGAACTCGAGGAACCCGGGGTTCGCGCGATACGCTTCCTCGGCCACCAGCATCGGGATGATGCTTGTCTTCACCATGCAGATGTTCGGCTCGAACATCGCCACGCGCCAGCGCGCCTTGCCGGGCTGATAGCCGAACGACAAACCGGCGCCGAGCGTCGCGCGCGCCTTGTCGAACAGCATCGGATGCCAGATGTGCGGGACGATCGTGACCGGCGCGCGCAGGCCGGTCTGGTAATAGTGCAGGCACGAGCGCTCGAACTCGGGAATCGTCCACACCGCGTCGTACGGTGCACCCGAGAACAGGAAGCCCGACGGCTTGTCGAACATCGCGCGTTCGATGTCGATCACGTAGTCGTTGCCGACCCGCATCGTGACGACCTTGCCGCCGCGGTCGCGGAACGCGCGCAGGTAGTCCGCGCCGAACTGCGCGCTCATTTCGATCAGCACGTCGCAGCGTTGCAGCGCTTCGTCCATCGACAGCAGCGGCACGTCCCATTCGCCGAGCATCATCTGCGGATCGGCGAGCTGTTCGCCGCCGTTCACCATCACCGCCTCCGCGACGAGCGGCGACTGGCGCAGCAGCAGGATCAGCAACAGGCAGTTCTGGAAGATGCCGTTTTCCCACAGCGACTGGCCGGCGCCGCGCACGAACAGCGACACGCCGACGACGAGACGCTTGCCCTCGCCGGGCGCTTGACGGGCATTGGAGTCCGACATGCGTATGCTCCGGTTCAGGCGACCAGGCGCGCGACGAACGCGTCCAGGTTCGCGGGGTTGTCGATCGAGACCGACCGCAGCAGGCGGTCGGCTCTCGCGCGGTAGTCGTCGAGCCGCTCGTCGTGATGCCGCCACGCCTCTTGCAGCGCGCGGCCGCCCGCGATCGAATCGAAGTCCGGGTAGTAGTAGCCGGCGTCGCCGAGCAGCGTCGAGTTGTGGATCAGCGGATAGCCGCCGTACAGCACGTCGTAGTACAGGTAGTTCTGCGGATTTTCCCAGTGGTGCGACACGACGGCGTCGGCATGGCGCGCCATGAAGCCCGGCAGGTCGATGCGTGGCTCGAACGTCGCCTTGTGCTGGCGCACGAGGTCGAGGCTGTTCGCGAAGTGCACGAAGGTCGGATGGGCCTTCAGGTGCATCGCATTGACGACGAACAGGTGCTGCACGGCGTCCGGTTGCGCGCGGTAGAACTCGTCGCACACGAGCATCGGGTAGTGGCAGGACTTCACGACCGAGATGTTCGGCTCGAGCGTGGCGAGATGCCACGGGCGGCGGCCGGGCCGATAGCCGAACGTCAATCCTTCGCTCGCCAGCGCGGCGATGCGGCGATCGATGAAATACGGCGACCACAGATGCGGAATCGTATGAACCGGCGCGCGCGTGAGCGTGCGCAGCAACGGCACGTCGATCTTCTGCGACTTCTCGAGCACCCACACTTCATCGAACTGCGTGCCGTTGAAGACGTGCCCCGACGGCTTGTCGAAGATCGGCGTTTCGGCGAGACCGCTATAGGTATGGCCGACATAGCATGCGACGAGCTTCGTGCCGAGCGCCTTCACGTGCCGCAGCCACTCGACCGGCAACTGCGCGCCCATCTCGATCACGACGTCGAGTTCGTGCGTGACGTCGGCGGGTTTCACGAGCGGCACGTCGAGGCCGTCGAGTTCGAGGCCGGTCGGCAGCGCGTTCGCGTCGCCGCCGTTCAGGAAGTAGACGGGGCCGACGCGGTCCGAGCGCTTGAGCATCATCGCGAGGTACGCGATGTTCTGGTGAATGCCGTTTTCCCAGATCGCCTGGCCGTCCCGCGCAAACAGCGAGATGCCGACGGCCGGCCGTTGCTTGCGGGTGCCGCGCGAGGCGGCTTGATTGATGTCCGTCACCGGTTGGTTTCCTCTGCGGCGTCGTGCGTCAGGCCGTGGCGTCGAGTGCGTGGCCTCGAAACGGCGCGCCGTGGATTGTCGTGGTTGCATGCGCGCCGGCGCGCGCTGGACAACGCGTCGAGCGGCGCGGATCGCGAGGCGGCCGCCGGGTTCCGGGGTGACGTCGGGCGGGACTGGCACGGCGCGCGACGCGGGCGGAACACCCTGGCAGCTGTCTGCGGCGATTGTGGCACGGAAGGCGCCGGTTTGTGGAGAGGGCTGACGAACTTTGACATACCCGCCGGCGCGGGCGGCGCGAGCGTCGGCGAAGCGGTGCCGGCGCGCTCCGGCGGGCTGCCGGCAGGGCGGCAGGCACGCTGCCGGTCCGGGCCGCCGCGTGCGGGCGCGGCGCGCGCCGAGGCTGCGACGGCCGGCTGCTCAGCGCTGCAGCGAGATGTCGACGCGGCGGTTGCTGGCGCGGCCTTCGGCCGTCGCGTTCGACGCGACCGGATCGGCGCTGCCGCGGCCCGTGACCGACACGGCTTGCGCCTTCAGCCCGTGTGCCTTCAGGTAGCTCGCGACGGTTTGCGCGCGGCGCTTCGACAGCGCGAGGTTCGATGCGTCGCTGCCGGCCGAATCCGTATAGCCGGTGACCGTGATCTGTGTATACGTACGGTCGTCGCGTTCGTTCAGCAGTTGGTCGAGCGAGGCGCGAGCGGCCGGCGTCAGCGTGGCCAGGCCCGTCGCGAACAGCGCGTCGCCCGCGAGGTTCACGTGTTCGACCGCGGCGGGTGCCGGTGCCGGCTCGGCGGCCGATGCCGCGTCGGCCGGCGCGGCACCGCACTGGAACACCAGCGTCGCGGGATCGGATGGGTCTCGCAGCGCGCGGGCCGAATCGACGACGCGTACCGGCTGGTCGCCGCAGATCTTGCGGGCGGCGTTCATGCAGGTCTGCGGGCCCGACAGCAGGCCGTGACAGTCCACCTGGAACGTGCGCACGCCGTCGCGCGGCTGCAGTTCGGAGGCGCTGTAGGTCGGGCCCGATGCGGTCGAGCACGCGGCGAGCGCCATCGCCGACAGGGCGAGCGCAAGAGCGAGTTTGTTCACGGTTACGTCCTCAAGACTTGGGTTGACTGATGCCCGCCACGCGTTGCGCGGCGGGCTCGTCCTGGCGTCGGGGCCGCTGCTTGCCGTCCGGCTGGCGAGCCGGGCGGCGTGGCGGCGCGACGGGTTACTTCCACTGGTACAGCATGCCGGCGCCGATCACCTTCTGACCGCCGCTGAAGCCGCCGTTGATCGACGCCTTCAGGTTCTCCGTGATGCGGGCCTGCATGTTGACCGCCATCGCCTTCTGGCCGAGGAAGGTCGACGTACCGACACCCATCCCGAAGTTGGCGTCGCGATCGAGCTGCGGGATCGACGCCATCGCGCCGACGGCCGCGATACCCTGCTTCGCCATCTGGTCGGTCTGCTGCAGTTGCGAACCCAGCGAGTTGATCTGCGCCTGCTGGCCCGACAGTGCCGTCGACAGCGTCGTCTGCACCTGCGTCAGCTGATTCACGTTCACCGCGTCGGTGCCTTGCGTACCCGGCGCAACGTTCGTGACCTGGCGCTGTTGCGTGTCGCTACCGACCGACACCACGTTCGAGCGACCGCCGTCGTTCGAATTCGCGCCGATCGCCACCGAGTTCGAGCCGGCGGTGACGGTCGGGTGATCGCTGCCGGTGCCGTTCATGTCGACTGCGACGCCGTTGGTGTTGATCGAGCGCGTCGTGTTGTTGTTGACCGTGGTCGCCAGCTGGTTCACCTGGTCGCCGAGGTTCGTCACGCCCGTCGACAGCGACGCCACCGTGCTGTTCGTCGAGCTCAGGCCGGTCGACAGCGAGCCGATGCCGGTCGACGTCGACGTGGACAGCGACGTGAGGTTGCTGTTCGTCGAGCTGAGGCCGGTGGACAGCGAGTTGACCGCCGTCGACGTCGACGTGGACAGCGACGTAAGGTTGCTGTTCGTCGCGCTGAGACCCGTGGACAGCGAACCGATGCCGGTCGACAGCGACGAGATGTTCGACGCGGTCGATGTGGACAGGCTCGTGATCGCCTGGTTCGTCGCGTTGAGCTGGCTGCCGTTGATCGCGTCCGTGCTGGTGGCCGAGACCTGGCCCGCCGCAACGTTGGTGATCTGGCGTTCCGCACCCGGCGCGCCGACGCTGAAGACGCCGACCGGCGACGTGCCGTAGACCGGGTACGTGATGCCGCCGACCGTGACGCTCGACACGCCGACCGCGTTGCTCGTGGTCGAGTTCGCGCCCATCGCGATCGAGTTCGCGACGTTGGCCGTGGCGTTCGAGCCGAACGCGAGGGCGTCGGCCGCGGTTGCCGTTGCACCCGAGCCGTAGGCCTGGGCACCGGTGGCGCTCGCGACGGCCGTGTTGCCGAGCGCGATCGTGTTGTCCGCGGTGGCCTGGCTCGACGTGCCGAGGGCGAGGGCGCTGTTGCCGGCCGCCGTGTTCGCGTTGCCGAGCGCCACTGCGCCGCTGCCGGTCGCCGTGTCGTTCGCCCCCATCGCCACCGCGCCCGTGCCCGTCGCGGCGCTCGGATCGCCGATCGCCACCGCACCGTCGCCGCTCGCGGTGTTGCCGGAGCCGATCGATACCGCCTTGCCGCCGGTGGCCGAAGCCTTCTGGCCGATCGCGACCGCGCCGTCTGCCGAGGCGTTCGCGCTGTCGCCGACCGCGACGCTGCTGATGCCTGTCGCGGTGGCGTTCACGCCGGCGGCGAGCGAGTTGACGCCTGTCGCGCCGTTGTTGGCGTAGTTGCCTTGCTGCGTACCGTTGTCGTTGACGCTGTAGTAGTGCGTCTTCGCGTCGTTGATCGCGGTCGAGGTCGACGTGGACAGCGACGTGATGGAGCTGGTGGCCGTCGAGAGGCCGCTCGAGGTCGAGGTTGACAGCGATGCCACCGAGCTGTCGGTCGAACTCAGGCCGGTGGACAGCGAGTTGATGCCGGTCGAGGTCGAGGTGGACAGCGACGAGATCGAACTGGTTGCCGACGAGAGGCCGGTCGAGGTCGAGGTCGACAGCGACGTCACCGTGCTGTCGGTCGAGCTGAGGCCGGTGGACAGCGAGTTGATACCCGTCGAAGTCGACGTGGACAGCGAGCTGATCGAGCTGGTCGCCGACGACAGGCCCGTCGACGTGGAGGTCGACAGCGATGCCACCGAACTATCGGTCGAGCTGAGGCCAGTGGACAACGAGTTGATGCCGGTCGAAGTCGACGTGGACAGCGAGCTGATCGAGCTGGTCGCGGACGAGAGACCCGTCGACGTGGAGGTCGACAGCGAAGCGACTGAGCTATCGGTGGAGCTGAGGCCAGTCGACAGCGAGTTGATCCCCGTCGAAGTCGAGGTGGACAGCGACGTGATCGAGCTGGTTGCCGACGAGAGACCGGTCGACGTGGAGGTCGACAGCGATGCCACCGAGCTGTTGGTGGAGCTCAGGCCCGTGGAGGTCGACGTCGAGAGCGAAGTGACCGAGCTGTTAGCCGACGAGAGGCCCGTCGACGTGGAGGTCGACAGCGAAGCGACTGAGCTATCGGTGGAGCTGAGGCCTGTCGACAGCGAGTTGATCCCCGTCGAAGTCGAGGTGGACAGCGACGTGATTGAGCTATTGGCCGACGAGAGACCGGTCGACGTGGAAGTCGACAGCGACGCCACCGAGCTGTTGGTCGAGCTCAGGCCCGTCGACAGCGAACCGATACCGGTCGAGGTCGACGTGGACAACGACGCGATGGAGCTATTTGCCGACGAGAGGCCCGTCGACGTGGAGGTCGACAGCGAAGCGACTGAGCTATCGGTGGAG
>NZ_JBQEON010000064.1:0-8902 GCF_052045245.1 Burkholderia sp. 22313 | reverse complement strand
TGACCCGTCCTAGAATAGGTTGACACTTTTTCGCCGAAGCGAAGAGGTGCCAAGTGGAGCAAGGGAACAAGCGGACGCAGCGGGACTACAGCCTGGCTTTTAAACTGTCGGTGGTGGCGCAGGTCGAAAAAGGCGAACTGACGTACAAAGAGGCGCAGCAGCGCTACGGCATCCAGGGACGCTCGACCGTACTGGTATGGTTACGTAAGCACGGCTTGCAGGATTGGGCCGATCCATCCGGCCGTGCGCGATCGGGTTGCACCATGCCAAAGCCAGACTCAAAGCCACTCACACCGGAGCAGCGCATCAAGGAGTTGGAGACGCAGTTGCGCGAGGCGCAGGAGAAAGCGGCGCTGTTCGAGGCCGTGCTCGACGTGATGCGCAAGGACTACGGGATCACCGTAAAAAAGCCTTCGGGCAGGTCGTTGCGCAAAAGCGGATCGAAAAGCTGAGCGTCGAGCGAGCCTGCCGCTACATGGGCATCAGTCGCCAAGCGTATTACAAGCGATGTCGCAGCGAGGCGCGCCGCTGCTCGCAAGCCGAGACCGTGACGGCATTGGTGCGCGACGTGCGACTGCGCCAGCCTAGGCTTGGGGCACGCAAACTGCATCACCTGCTTGGGCCGGCGTTGGTCGAGCGCGGCATCAAGCTGGGGCGAGATGGGCTGTTCGATGTGCTGCGCGCCGCGCGACTGCTGGTCGTGCCGCATCGGGCGTATCACAAGACAACGCAAAGCCACCATCACTTCCGGCGCCATCCGAATCTACTGAAACCCGGGCCGGATCAAATCGTGCCGAGCGGCCCCGAGCAGGTGTGGGTAGCCGACATCACGTACCTACCCACAGCGGGTCGGTTTGTGTATCTGAGCCTGGTCACGGATGCGTACTCGCGCAAGATCGTTGGACATCACGTTCACGACAGCCTGCAGACCGAACAGGTTAGCCAGGCGTTGAAGAAGGCGTTGCGCAGGCGCCAGAGCCGCCAGCCATTGATCCATCACTCCGATCGCGGGGTGCAGTACTGCTCGACCTACTATCAGGACATCCACCGGCGCCACGGCCTGCGCTGCTCGATGACGGACGGCTACGACTGCTATCAGAACGCGCTGGCCGAGCGAATCAACGGCATCCTTAAGGGCGAGTTCTTGTTGCAACGTCCCGCCGACCTTGCTCAGGCCGTCAAGATGGTCGAGCAGTCAGTGCGCATCTACAACCAGGAGCGGCCACATGCCGCCCTGAAATACAAAACGCCCGATGCGGTGCATCGGGCGTTTTAGCGCTTGGATACTGTCAACCTATTCCAGGACTTGACAGTGCACGAAAAAAGCCACGCAGGCACGCGTCGCATGTCTACCCGGTGTGGCGCGTGCCCTGTTTCGTCGGGAACTCGACGTCGATCACGTCGCTTCGCCATTCGGATTCCTCGACATGCTCGAACCCGTTCGATCCGAAACGGTGGACCGTGCCATTGACGATCCGGATCCGGCCGCGCCATGCGGCCCGGCGCTCGCGATCGCGGATGCGCGACAGGCGGTCCGCGCACCGTCTGCCCATTGCGTGCCCGCCATGCTTAAATAGCGGGGCTCCCGGTGGCCGGCCCGCCATCGTGGCCGCGCAGGCCGATGCACGCGATCATGTCCGATCGGCATCGTGACGACAGACGGCAACCAAGTACCGCCGCGGCCTGCCCGAGCTGGCGGATGCCGCCGGCATCGGAAGGTCGTGCCGTGCGCACGGCGGTGCGACGCATCGCGTGTACCGTGTTTCGAATTGCCGGTTTGTCGAGTCCGCGCCGTGACGCGGTCGTGGGCGGCGACAGGCCGCGAGAATGCACGTCGCCCGCTTTCAGGTACCATCCCGACCCGCCGGCGACCGGCGGCCGCGCCTCGCATTCGACCGCGCACAATGCGGGTCGACATCGCCCCTTCGTCATGAAACAGAGGAATCTTCGTGAAGTTCATCCACGCGGCAGACATTCACCTTGACAGTCCGTTGCACGGCCTGAGCGCGTACCCCGACGCGCCGGCCGCGCAGTTGCGCAACGCGTCGCGCGAGGCGCTGCGGCAACTCGTGGATCGTGCGATCGACGAGGACGTCGCGTTCCTCGTGATCGCCGGCGATTTGTACGACGGCGACTGGAAGGACCACAACACCGGCATTTTCTTCGGCCAGCAGATGGGCCGCCTGCGCAAGGCCGGCATTCGCGCATTCGTGCTCGGCGGCAATCACGATGCCGAAAGCGAGATGACGAAGAAGCTGACCTTGCCCGACAACGTCACCGTGTTCGGCCACCGCAAGCCGGAAACCTTCCGGCTGCCGGAATTCGACGTCGCGCTGCATGGGCAGAGCTTCAAGGACAAGGCCGTCGTCGACAATCTCGCGATCGGCTATCCGGATCCCGTGCCGGGCCATTACAACATCGGCGTGCTGCACACCGCACTCGAAGGCTACGCGGCGCACGCGAACTATGCGCCGTGCTCGCTGGCGGAACTGCATGCGAAAGGCTATGACTACTGGGCACTCGGCCACGTGCACGAGTTCCAGCAATGGTCGGGGCCGTCGACCGTCGTATTTCCCGGCAATCTGCAGGGGCGCCATATCCGCGAGACGGGCCGCCGCGGCGCGGTGCTCGTGACGGTCGAGCAGGGCCGCACGCACGTCGAACGCCTGTACCTCGACGTGCTGCGCTGGGAAGCGGTACCGGTCGACGCGTCCGACTGCCTCACGGTCGCCGATCTGTCGAGAAAGATCGGCCAGTCGCTCGAGGCGCTGCTGAGCGTCGATGGCCACGTGCCGCGCGCGGTGCGCGTGACGGTCACGGGGCGCACGCCCGCGCACGGCCTCTTTTTCGGTCGCGCGCCGCAACTGCGCGCGGAGGTGCTGAACCAGATCGGCATCATCGGCAACGAACGGCTGTGGCTGGAGAAGGTCCGCCTCGCGACCGCCGCGCCCGAGCAACCCCAGGGCGAGGGCGAGCAACTCGAGGCGCTGGAGGATCTGAAACAGATCCTGGCCGACGCCGCGCACGATCCGGATTTCCTCGCGCTGCTCGAACGCGACCTGAAGCCGTTCGTCGGCAAGGTGCGCAGCGACGTGAAGGAGGAGGTGCCGTTGTTGACGATGGCGCGCGCCGGCGAACTCACGGCGCTCGTCGAGCAGGTCGGCCCTGCGTTGCTCGCGCGGCTGGCGAGGGGGGAATAAGCGATGCGCATCAGCCAGCTCGATCTGATCAAGTACGGCAAGTTCACCGACGAGACGTTGCGCTTTCCGTCGGCCGGCCAGGATTTCCACGTGATCGTGGGGCCGAACGAGGCCGGCAAGTCGACGGTCCGGACGGCCGTGTCGGAACTGCTGTTCGGGATGAAGCTGCAGACGCCGCTCGACTTCCTGCATGCGACCCCCGAGCTGCGGATCGGCGGCGTGCTGGAGAGCGGCACCGGCGCGCTCGCGTTTCATCGCGCGCGCGGGCGCAGCCCGTTGCGTACCCCCGCCGACGACAAGCTGCCGGACGACTATCTCGCGGCGATCCTCGATGGCGCGACGCGCGAGTTCTTCGAGCAGATGTTCGGGCTCGACCATGGGCGGCTCGTCGACGGCGGCCGGAGCATTCTCGACGCATCCGACAAGCTTGGCCAGGTGCTGTTCGAATCGGCGGCCGGCGTCGGCACGCTCGGGCCCGTGCGCGAGGAACTCGACGCGCGCTCGGGCGAGCTGTGGGCGCCGCGGCGCAGCGGCAGCGCATTCGCGCAGGCCGAGACGTCGTTCAACGACGCGGTCGGCGAACTGAAGGCGGTCCAGGTGCGTACGCGCGACTGGGTCGATCGCAAGGAAGCGCGCGATGCCGTCGAGCAGGAAATCGAACTGGCGCGCGCGGAGCAGCGCCGCCTCGAAGCGCTGCGCTCGAAGCTCGAGCGCGTGCGGCGGCTCGCACCGTACCTGAAGGAATTGACGATAAAGGAAGCGGCGCTCGCCGAACTGGGCACCGTCGTCGAGTTGCCGCCGACTGCCTATGCAGACCTGCTGAAAGCGCAAGGCGATCTCGCCGCCGAGCAGAAGGTGCTCGAAGAGCGGCGTGCGGACCTGCTCGCGAAGCGGCAGGCGCGTGATGCGATCGAGCCGGATGCCGATGCACTGGCGCTCGAAGGCGATATCGAAGCGCTCGACCGGCTGCGCGGCGCTTGCATGAATCACGCCCAGGATCTGCTGTTGCTCGGCGCAGACGTCGAGCGTCATCTGTCCGCCGCCGGTGCGGCCGCCGCGCAGCTCGGCTGGCCGACCGACGAGGCGTCGCTGCGCGCGGCACTGCCGAGCGCGCTGTCGCTGAAGACGGTCGCGAACCTGTTGCGCGACCACGGTGCGCTGCATCAGGCACTGGCCGGCGCACGCGAATCGCTCGATGAACGCACGCAGGAGCTTGCGCAGGCGCAGGAGCAACTGGCGCGCCTGTCGACGGTCGACGTGCCGGAGGTGCTTCGCGCGGCGCTGGCCGATGCGCAAGGCTTTCGAGGCAGCGGCCAGCGCGAGCAGGCGCTCGAGCGCGACATCGCTGCCGCCGAACGCACGCTGGCCGACGCGCTCGATGCGCTCGGCCAGTGGCGCAAGCCGGTCGATGCGCTGCGCGTGCTCGACGTGCCGTCGACGGCGCGGCTCGGCGCACTGCTGAACGAAGCCGGCGAGCGCGCGAGCGCGGTGGCGGCCGCACGCGATGCACGGGACGGCGCGCAGGAAGAGCTCGAACGGCTCGAACTGCAGGAGAAGCATTTCGCGGAGACCCACAAGGTCGTCACGACCGCCGAGGTGCTGGCGGCGCGCGCGCGGCGCGACGGTGCGTGGGGCGACATTCGCAGCGGCGCGGTCGATCTCGCAACGGGCGCGCCGGCCGTCGACGATGCGATTCGCCTTGCCGACGAACTCGTCGATGCGCAGCTCGGCGCCACGCAAGCGGCGGCGACGCTGCAATCGCTGCGTCAGCAGGTCGAGTCCGCACGCGCGGTGTTGACGCGCCGGCAGGCCGCGATGGACGAGCGTGAGCGCGAGCTGGCCGCGCATCGCGATGCGTGGTCCCGACTGGCGGCGACGGCTGGCGTGCCGGGCATGCCGCTCGCGGCGATGGGCGACTGGCTCGCGAAGCGCGACACGGTGTTTGCCGCGCAACTCGAACTCGATCGCCAGCGCCGCGATTTCGCGACGATCCGCGAGGCGCGCGCCGGCGCCGAAGCCGCGTTGCGTTCCGCGCTGCGCCTGGTATCCCGCGGCAGCGATGCCGACGGGCTGGCGGCACTCATCGCGATCGCGGAGACGTTCGTGCAGTCGGCCGAGAAGACGCTCGCGCAGCAGGACAGCCTCGACGACCGCGCGCGCGAAGCCGAACGCGGGTGCGCGACGGCTCGTGCACGCGCCGGCCATGCCCAGACCGCCTACGATGCGTGGCACGCGCAATGGCGCGACGCGCTTGCCGACGCAAAGCTGTCCGCGAACGCGGTGACGCTGGCCGCGGCGGAAAGCGCGCTCGGGCTCGCGAATGCGGTGACGGCCGAACTGGCCGACGCCGATGTGCCGCGCAACCGGATCGCCGCGATCCGCGCCGAACTGGCTGCGCTCGAAGCCGGCGCGCGGCGGCTGGCCGAAGCGCTCGAACCGGCATGGCTCGCGAGCGGCGACTGGCTGGACGTTGCGCGCCGGTTGACGCTGCGTGTTGCGGCCGCCCGGGAAACCGCACGTGCGATCGGTCGTGCCGACGAGGCGGCGCGCCAGGCCGACGGCAAGGTCGCCGACGCGGCCGCCGCGGTCGCGGGCGCGGATGCGCGCGTTCAGCCGTTGCTGCAACTGGCCGGCGTCGCGTCGATCGATGCAGCGCTGCCGCTGGCCGAGCAATCGGACCGGCAGCGTCAGCTTCGGCAGGCTGTCGAAGCGGCGAAGGAAGCGTTGGTGCGCGACGGCGACGGGTTGTCCCAGCCGGCTGTCGAGGCCGAGGTCGCGGAACAGGACATCGCCGACGTACCCGCGCATCTCGAAGCGGTGAAGCAGGCGCTCGGCGACGTCGGCAAGCGCCTGAATGAACTCGCGCAGCAACAGGTCGTCGCGCAGCAGGCATTCGGCGCGATCGACGGCCAGGCGAACGCTGCGGTGGCCGAGGCGAAGCGGCAGGAAGCGCTGGCGGCGATGGGCGACGCGGCCGAGCAGTATCTGGAAGCGGCGACCGCGAGCCGCTTGCTGAAGTGGGCGACCGATCGCTACCGCGACCAGAAGCAGGGGCCGATGCTGCGCCGGGCGGGCGAGATTTTCGCGGGGCTCACGCTTGGCGAATTCGCGCGGTTGACCGTCGACACCGAGCGGACGCCGCCCGCGCTGTATGCGCGGCGCATGAAAGGCACGTCGGTCGAGGTGGCCGGCTTGAGCGAAGGGACGCGCGACCAGCTGTTCCTCGCGCTGCGGATCGCCGCGCTCGAACTGCAGCTCGCCAGCAGGACCGGGCTGCCGTTCGTCGCCGACGATCTGTTCATCAACTTCGACGACACACGTGCGAAGGCGGGGCTCGAGGCGCTGCGCGACCTGTCGACGCGGACCCAGGTGCTGTTCCTGACGCACCACGATCACTTGCTGCCGCTCGTGCGCGACGTGTTCGGTGCGCAGGTCAACGTGGTCGAACTGCAACGCGACGCGGCACGCGCGTGATGCCGGGCGGCGCGATGTCCCGATATGTGGGAATGGTCATCGCGTGCAGGTAGTATGTGCGGTTCCGAAACGCACGCGACCGGTTCTGCCGGTCGCGAGTCCGGCCACACGGGGGATCGATATGAACAAGCTGGTAGCTGCCATTGCGTTCGCGGCGGACAAGCATCGCAATCAGCGGCGCAAGGACGACGAGGCGTCGCCGTACATCAACCACCCGATCGCGCTGGCCGACGTGCTGGCCAACGAAGCCGGCATCGAGGACGAGCGCGTGCTCGTCGCGGCGGTGCTGCACGACACGATCGAGGATACGGAGACCACCGAGCAGGAACTGCTGCGGCTGTTCGGCAAGGACGTCGCGGACATCGTGATGGAAGTCACCGACGACAAGTCGTTGCCGAAGGACGAGCGCAAGCGCCTGCAGATCGAGCATGCGGCGACCATCAGCCGGCGCGCGAAGCTCGTGAAGCTCGCCGACAAGATCTGCAACCTGCGGGACATCGCGCGCCATCCGCCCGCGGACTGGCCGCTCGAGCGCAAGCAGGCGTATTTCGACTGGGCGAAGTCGGTCGTCGACCGGATGCGCGGCGTGCATCCGGGCCTGGAAGGGATCTTCGATGCCGCGTACGACGCGCGGCCAGCGGACTGACGCACCGTCATGCGGGCGGCCCGATCCCGATCCGGCGCGCAGTCACTGCCCGCGGTGGCGGGCGTTGACGTGGGCGGCGACAAGAAGCAATGCGACCTCGTGATCCTGCGCGGCGCGGCGATCGTCTGCGGCGAGGCGCGGATCGCGCCCGAAGCGCTGCCGGCGCTGTGTATCGAGCATGACGTGGTGGCCGTCGGCGTCGATGCGCCGAGCCTGTGGTGGACGGGGAGCGGACGCCGGGCGGCCGAGCAGGCGCTCGCGCGCGAACGTATCTCGTGTTTCCCGACGCCGTCGCGCGAACAGGCGGTGGCGAGCACGTCCGGCTTCTTCGACTGGATGTTCATGGGAGAGCGCGTCTACCGCGCGCTCGCGGATGCCTATCCGCTGCTGACCGATGCACGGTATGCCGGTGGGCGCGTGAGCTTCGAGACCTATCCGTACGCGATTACCTGCGCGATGCTCGGCAAGTCGATTGCGTCGGCGAAGCAGAAACGCAACCAGCGCCGGCAATTGCTGACGCAGCTCGGGATCGACGTGTCGACACTGCGATCGGTCGATGCGCGGGACGCGACGCTATGCGCATTGACCGCGCAATACGTGATCGACGGAAACGCGCATGCGTACGGCGATGCGGAGGGCGGATATATCCGTGTGCCGATCGTCGGCGAGACGGTGGTGCTCGACACGCTCTAGTCGGACGATGGCGGCCGGCACGTGTGTGAGGCGAGTGGCGTACACGACACGGACATAGACAGTCGATGCGCGGTACGCCTCCCGGTCGTGGCGCTCAGTCTTCGAGAATGGACTTCGGCACGCTGGAGAGATCGCACGCGGCCGCTTGCTCGAAATAGCCCTGCGCATCGTCGATCATCACGATCGCGACGTCGATCAGTTCGTCGAGGCGCTGCAGCAGCGATTCGCGCCACTCCACGTCTTCGTCGCGCTCGGGCGTCTTGTCGAGCTGCTCGATGATCGAGTCGGCTGTCTGCAGGAACGGGATCGCCTGCTGATAGTTTTCGATCGAGACCATCGCCGCGTTGCGTGCGCCGACCAGACGTTCGCGGTGCTCGTCCGCGAGTTCGGACACCCCGCTGATGCGCGGCAGGACATCCGAGATACGCTGCAGAAGGGGCGGGACCTGTTCTTCCAGCATGACGGCGCGCTCGCGTAGTGCGGCGTATTCGTCGCGAAGATCGGCATCGCCGGATTGAGTGGTGCTGTCCATCGTCTGTATGAGTGCGTTGTTCGATCGCGGCATGATACTCGACGGCGCGACGTCCTTTGTGGGTTCGACGGCCTGGTGGACGGTGTGAGGCACATACGGAGCGCGGTTGAACATGGTTGTCGCCGGCGGTCTTCTATATGGAAGCCTGGAGAGCAGGCCTTTCCTCGCATCCGTTACAGGCTTCCCGCGATGCTGCAGGTAGCCCGTCACGCCTGTAGCCTCCGTGCGCGGCAGCGCACGGAGGCTTTTTCAAATTATTTTCACAAAGGGCTTGCGGAGAGCGGGGCGGGTGCTTAGAATCACGCCTCTTTCGCGCTAACGGAAACGCAGCGCGGGGGAAGAAGGGAGGCGGTGCGG
>NZ_JBQEON010000063.1:0-13192 GCF_052045245.1 Burkholderia sp. 22313 | reverse complement strand
CCGTGCGCCTGCAGATCGGCGTGATAGCTCGAGCGCACCATCGCGCCGACGGCCGCGTGCGTGAAGCCCATCTTGTACGCCTCTTCCTCGTACATCTTGAACGTATCCGGATGCACGTACGCACGCACCGGCAGGTGGTGCTCGGACGGCTGCAGGTACTGGCCGATCGTCAGCATGTCGACGTCGTGCGCGCGCAGGTCGCGCATCACCTGCAGGATTTCCTCTTCGGTCTCGCCGAGGCCGACCATCAGGCCCGACTTCGTCGCGACGTCCGGATGCTGCGCCTTGAAGTCCTTCAGCAGCTTCAGCGAATGCGCATAGTCCGAACCCGGGCGCGCTTCCTTGTACAGGCGCGGCACCGTTTCGAGGTTGTGGTTCATCACGTCCGGCGGCGCCGCGTTCAGGATCGAGATCGCGCGGTCGAGACGGCCGCGGAAGTCCGGCGTCAGGATCTCGATGCGCGTTTCCGGCGACTGCTCGCGCACTTCGCGGATGCACTCGACGAAGTGCGCGGCGCCACCGTCGCGCAGGTCGTCGCGGTCGACGCTCGTGATCACCACGTACTTGAGCTTCAGCGCGGCGATCGTGCGTGCGAGGTTCTTCGGTTCATCCGCATCGAGCGGATCGGGACGGCCGTGGCCGACGTCGCAGAACGGGCAGCGGCGCGTGCACTTGTCGCCCATGATCATGAACGTCGCGGTGCCCTTGCCGAAGCATTCGCCGATGTTCGGGCAGCTCGCTTCCTCGCACACGGTATGCAGGTTGTACTCGCGCAGGATCGTCTTGATCTCGTTGAAGCGTGCGTTGGGCGTCGCGACTTTGGCGCGGATCCACCGTGGTTTGCGAAGCGGCTCGATCGGAACGATCTTGATCGGAATGCGCGCCGTTTTGGCCTGTGCCTTCTGCTTTTCTGAAGCGTCGTAGCGCACCGACGCGCTCGTCGAGGCCACCGTCTTCTCCGGGCTCGCATCGGTCATGTTCGCCTCCTGTCCGGCTTGCTTGGGAAAGCCGGTGGTCAACAGCCTATTTGTCGGTCGAGTCGATTGCCGTGCCGCTCCTCACTGAACCCCCATCGAAGAGCGCGCAACGTGCGAATCGCATCAAGCCGGACGGTCATATCCCGTGTGCCGGCAATTGATTTCATTCTAGAAATGACGCGCGCGTCCCTCGTCCACCCAAAGGATGATAAAAATCTCCAAGCGCCCAAAGGCGATTGGCTTTTTTCTGATACAACCCCGTTAATCTCGCCGTGCTGTCGGGCGTCGGAATTCGGGTCTACCCGGGTGCCGACGCAGCCGCGACGAGCGCCAATCCGGTCAGGATTTCGTAGATGCGAACGTCGAGTCCGCGGGCGTATGCCGCACTGAATACGAAATCGTCGAGCGTGAGCGTCGATTCCTTGACGACGAGTGAGCCCGCCTCGATTTCGTGCCGCGCGACTGCGCCTGGCATCACGGCAATGCCGATCCTGTCGACCGCCATCTTCACGATCGTCGACAGGGACCCGTTCGCGAAGATGCGCGGAGAAGGCTTGTCCCGCGTCGCAATGGCGTCCCTCAGCGTGATGTACGGATGCGTCCGCTTCGGCAGCGTGATGATCGGGAAGCGCGCCAGGGTCTCCGGCGTCAAAGGGCTGTCGCCGACATCGAGATCAGGAGACACGAGGAAGTCGACCGGATATCTGCACAAGGGCGCTTCGACAAAATCGGGATCCACCACGGGCCCGGCCAACAGAAACGCCATGTCGATCTCGCCGGACTTGAGCGCGTCTCGAAGCGCCGGCGTGATGTCGACCACGATGTCGATGACGATACGCGGATGTTCGCGATGCACACGCTCGATGAACTCGGTGAGCCACAGATGGACGATCGTTTCGGCAACACCCAGACGAACCACACCGGACAGCGTCTGAGGGCTTGCGATCGCCGAAATCAGTTCGGACTCGAGCGCCAGGAACCGCTCCGCATACTCGAGCAGAGTCCGGCCGCGGGGTGTCAACCGGATGGTCCGCGCCGCGCGTTCGAACAGCAGCACACCCAGATCGTCCTCCAGGCCGGAAATCCGGTGCGACACCGCGGATTGCGTCGTGTGCAGCTTGGTCGCCGCCTTATGAAAGCTGTTGAGCGTTGCGACCCAGTAGAAGGTTTCGAGGCTTTTCAGATTGATCATCTGTTCTGTTCACGTCGAACGTATTGCATGCTCACCTCTCTCCCTTCAGGTTTCGTACCGTCTCGATCGGCCGACGCCCGGCAATCCACACATGCCGGCATCAGGCGATTTCTACGGTCGCTTCCACTTCCACCGCCATGCCCGATGGCAAGGAATTGGCGCCGGTCGCGATACGGGCGTGCCGGCCCGCTTCGCCGAGCACGGCGAAGAACAGGTCGGAAGCACCATTCAGTACCTTCGCGTGCTCGGTGAAGTCAGCATCGCACTGCACGACGCCAGCGACGCGAACGATGCGAACGACGCGCGAAAAATCGCCGTCCAGCATTCGTCCGACGTGGCTCAAGACATTGAGGGCGCAGAGCTGGGCGGCGCGCTGCCCGTCTTCCACACTCAGGTCGGTTCCCACCTTTCCCGCATAAAGAAGATCGGCACCCAGACGCGGTCCTTGCCCCGCTATCTGAAGGTAGTTTCCCGACCGCACTGCAGGCAGATAGCTACCGCGCGGCACGCTCGCAGGCGGCAGTTCGAGGCCCAGTTCGGCGAGACGCACGTCGATCGAGGTCTTGTCCGTCATTTCAATTGCCTCCAGTCTCCGCGCTCCCCTTGCCAGTTGATCGAGTCGCCCAGCATGCGTCGAACACTCGCGCGAAGCGTACGAAGCAAGCCCTCCCATTCGAGCGCGCCGATGCCGTCCACCGCGGGCTCGGGGGCCATGAACATGCCGTCCACCCCGCCTGAATTGACGCAGCATTCGATGCAGCGAATCTCGAGTTCGGGATCATGAAACACGACAGGGTTCTCCAGCAGCGCCGACAGCGCCGCGATAATGCCCGTCGCCCCCCAGTTCGACACGTTCGCGACGACGAGGTGATCAGCCGCATTGACCGCCGCAACGCCTCCTCGCCCCGCAACACCGGTTGACGCGGCCTTCGGCGAAAACGCGGGCAGATCTGCCGCGATTACCCCCATGCCGAGTTCGTTCCCCCCATCGCCCACGCCGATATGCAGGATGCCGCGCGCCCTGCCTTGATAAAACAGGTAATCGAGGTCGGCGACGAGCCCGTCGAGCGGACGGCCGCCCAGCCCGTGGTAGAGCCCTAGCGCATTGCAACCGGGACGCTCGATCGAAATCATCACGCTGGGCCGGGTGCGTTCGAGCAGATCATCAGAAACACGATGACTGCCGTCCTTGTCCTTGGGGACGGTCCGGATGTAGACGGGCCGCAAGTACTCGATCCGTTTCACCACGCCATCGTCCGGGAACGGCATCGGCGCCAGCCCTGCGCCGCGGCAGGTCTGCACCATCATCGCCTCCCAGTCCTCGTCGATCACGATGACGGTCGGCACCCCCAGGCCCAGGAAGAATGCGCGCGCCATCAGCGCAGCGCCCACCGGACCGTCGGTTTCAGGTGCCCCGCCGCCCTCGGGGAATCCCGTGGCGATGAGCACCGGGCCGCCTTGTCGCCTTACCGCCTCGACGATTCGCTCGGCCGCGCCCATGCATGCGAATCCGGGCTGCCGCTTTTGCAGCGCCTCGTAGAGGTTGCCGATGAGCCCGACACCCGTGTAGTCGAGCGTCATGAATTCGTCGATCGTGCGCGCGACGCGTTGATACTGTTTGCTGTCTTGCTGCAGCATGGCAATTGCCTCCTGGCAGAAATGCGCTCTGGGTCGATGAATGCCGGACGGTCAGGCCAACGCACTGACGAAGATGTCGTGGTCCACGTTACCGCCGCTCAGTACCGGCACGACGGTCTTTCCGGCTACGTCGAGCTTCCCGGCAAGTACCGCCGCGAGCGGCACTGCGCCACCGGGTTCCACGACGAGCTTCAGTGTCTCGAACGCCACGCGCATCGCCCGACGCACCTCGTCATCGTCGACGACGAGACTCCCGGCCAGCAGCCGCTTGTTGATCGGGAACGTCAGCTTGCCGGGAGATGCGACCTGCAGGGAGTCGCAGATGGATCCGGCGCCCGCGGCATTGGCAACTGGCTCGCCTTTCGCAAGCGATCGTGCGTGATCGTCGAACCCCTTGGGCTCGACAGCGTAGAGGCGCGCTTGCCTGCAGTACGCGTTGATCGCCGTCGCAACCCCGGCGACCAGTCCCCCACCGCTGGCGGCCGCAAGAACCACATCAGGGACCACGGACAGGGCCTGCGTTTGCTGGACGATCTCGAGACCGACGGTGCCCTGGCCGGCCATCACCTGACGATCGTCGTAGGGGGGAACGGTCACCGCGCCTGTGCGCTCCGCGATGTCCCGGCCGATTGCTTCCCTGTCGTCCGTTTGCCGGTCGTAGAGACGTACGGTCGCACCGTAGGCCCGCGCACCTTCGATTTTTGCCTTGGGTGCATCAGCCGGCATGATGATGGTGGCCGGCATGCCGAACCGCGCGCAAACCGCCGAAATAGCCAGCGCGTGATTGCCCGACGAGAAGGCGACCACACCTTTTGGCCGCAATGCAGCCGGAATTTGCAGCACGCGATTGCATGCGCCCCGGAACTTGAAGGACCCCGTCTTCTGAAGGCTTTCCGCCTTGACGAGCACACGGGCGCCTGTCGCACGGTTGAGCACGTCGCTCTCGAGCAGGGGCGTTCGCACGACGAACGGCAGGATGCGCACATAGGCGGCTTCGATGTCGGCGACCGAAAAATCGCCGGATGAGAGATCGGTCATGGCATTCGCTCACGTTGAAAGACGTCAGCGCATTACATCAACCTCGACCGATTCGATCCAATGAAGAACAAAAATGATCACTGATCGAAATGCGTAATCAATCGGTGACACGCGTCGAACGCACGCTCGACGCGCCGGTCGAGGTCATGGTCCGACACATGAAAGCCATGCCGACGACGGGATGCGGTAACGGTCGGTTCGCCGAATCGAGCGACCGGCCTGGTTCGCCCGCGTACGGGTCAGGATTCGATCTTCCGGCCACCGAACGCGGCAAGCAGAAGCAGCACCGCGAGCAGCGCAAATGCGAGATGCAAACCGATCGCATGGGCGAAGAAGCCGACGATTGCCGGCCCGACGAGATTGCCGCCATAGCCCAATGTCGTAATCGACGAAATGGCGGCCGACGGGTCCATTGCCTTTTGCCGCCCGGCAGCGGCAAACAGGATCGGTACGATGTTCGCGCACCCGATCCCGCATATCGCGAATCCGACGATCGCTCCCGTGCCCGACGGCGCGGCGATTGCGACACCCATCCCGACCGCGCCGACGATCCCGCCCGATACGATCACCGCACGCGGGCCGAGCCGGGTAATCAATATGTCGCCGAGGAGGCGACCGATTGCCATCGTCACCGCAAACGCGGTATAGCCGAAGCCCGCGCGATCCTGCGCATACGACTTCACGGATGTCAGGAACAGCGCGCTCCAGTCGAGCATCGCCCCTTCGACGAGAAAGCAACCGATCGCAATGGCCCCCATCAAGACCACGATCCCCTGCGGCAGGATCAACACCGAGGCCGTTCGCTCGCCCGGCCCTGCCGACTCCAGGTATCGCGCATAGCGAAACATGAGCACGGCGATGACGGCCACCATCGCGCCCGCCACACCGAGCGGATTCGCTCCGGCCGACAGCAGCGATCCGCCTGCCAGCGAGCCCGCGATTCCGCCGACGCTGAACAGGCCGTGGAAGCCGGACATCAGCTGCTCCCCGCTTTGCCGCTCGATGAGCGTGGCCTGGATGTTCATTGCAACGTCGACGAATCCCAGGCCGGCGCCGAAGATCAACAGCGTGACGGCCATCGCCGGCATGCCGGACAGCGTCGCAAGGAGCGGAAGCGATGCACAAATCATCGCGGCGCCCGCACCGATGACGTTCCGGCAGCCAAACCGCTCGACTGCGCGCTGACAGAGCGGCATGCATCCAACGGCACCGATTCCAAGAAACAGCAGCAGAAAGCCGAATTTCGCTTCGTCAACGTCGAGCCGAGCTTTCGCGTAAGGGACGAGAGGCGCCCACGTTGCGACGCTGATGCCGGCGAGAAAAAATGATGCGCGTGTTGCGGCGCGTTTGTTGTTATCGCGTGCAGTCTCAACGACCATGGTTCGGGATGCGTCCGACAAATCGGACGCCTTCTGGATGAATGGATGGTGAGAAACCGGTCGTGACGTTTCTACGTCGGCCGTTACTGGCGGCCTGACGAACGACGAGCCGGAAAATAAAAAAAGATCCCGACGATTGCGCGGGATCAAAGGAGAAACGACCCAGGATGAGGCGGAACATGTCCGCCCCGGTCGTTCAACGATTCAGTCCTTGTGGCTGCGGCCAAGTCTTTCGAAGATCTCCGGGCGCAGGTACTTGAAATATTGCGCCAGCGCGATACCGACGAGCAGTACGCCAATCAGGCAGTAGAACATCCACACGTACTGCCCCGGATCGCCACCGGCCAGCACGTCGAAGTGTTGGGCGATCAGCACCACGAGCGCGATGAAGAACACCGAGGAAATCGCGGGGGCGACGGCCGACTTGAAGAAGCTGACGCCCTGGTGCCTGCCGCTTCTGGCATACCAGACCAACGACGAGATGCTGACGATGCCCATCAGAACGACGATCCCCGACGTCCCGACTCCGGAGAGTTGCCCATAGAGCAGATCCGGCTTGGCGCCCATCGCGATGAAGGGGATCAGCACGCAAAGCACCATCACCGACACCGTGATCGATGCGAGATAGGGCGACTCGTGCCTCGGATGAACCTTGCCGAGGAATCGCGGCAGCGCGCCGTCGGTGCCGAGGTTATGCATGTAGCGCGCCAGGACGTTCTGCGTTGACAGCGCCGATGCGAAGGCCGACGTCAGTACCAGCAGCGAGATCACGACATGGAGACGACCGCTGACGAACTTCGAGAAGGCGTCGGGAAACATGGCGGCAGGAGTCTTGGTCGCGATGTCCTGGACATGCGACCCATAGGCCATGATCAACGCGTACGCGCAAATCGTGTAGACGACACCGATGAAGATGACCGCACCATAAGTGGCTACCGGAATCGTCCGATCGGGCATCCGGACTTCGTCCCGGAACAGCGCGGTCGCCTCGAATCCCATGAAGAAGCCGACGATGAACAGCACCGAGAACGGCACGCTCGCGCTCTTCGACAGCTGGCTCGGCGCAAACGGCGCGGCTGCCGAGATGTCCGCCGCCCCGCCCTTCGCCAGCACGAAGAACGAGAAGACGAGACACACCGCGATCTCGAGCAACATGATCCACGTCAGCACTTTCGCCGACAACTCGACATGCAGATAGCTCAGGATCCCGCAGGCCATCCAGCACGCGATCGTGGGGATGTACCAAGGGAGAACGGCGCCGGTCGTCTCATGAAGGAGATCGGAACAGGACACGCCGAAGAACGACGTCACCCCGGCAAGCAGCAAAAAATACGATACCGCTGCGAGGATGCCCGAGCCGAGGCCGGTCGACTTCCCGATGCCGAAACTCACGAATGCATAGAAGTCGCCCGGGCGCTTGACGATGTTGTTGAGCGTCACGTAGCCGACGGAGAAGAACAGAAGAACGATCGTCACAACGACGAACAGGATCGGGCTGCTCACGCCTCCGAACATCAACGCGAACGGGATGTAACCGGATACCGTCGTCAACGGTGCCGAGAACGCGAGCACCATCAGCGCGAGCCCGATCGGCCCCATGTTTCCGGACAGCTTTTTGGGTGCAGACTCGCTGACGCGAATCTCTTGCATGTTCATCTCCATCTCCGTCCCACCTCCGTCGTTATGTGAATCTTCGTCGCACGAAAACACCTGGGAGCGTTCGTTCGCGCGTGCAAGCACCACTTGCCACTCGACTCGTCACGCCTGCAATGTCTTGTTGAATTCGTTGCAGGGATTGCGCAGCACATCAGGGATGACGCGCAGCAAGATCCATCGAGGATCGCAGTGCAGCTGCGACGGGTATTTGTCTGTCTTTTCGCTGCATTGGTCTCACGATTTCGCTTCAAGACATCTTTTATGAACAGCAAGTGAAACGATCGTCCACCTCCAAATTCAAGAGGTCCAATTGCGATTCGCGATTTGGCCTGATCGGGAAAATTGATCAGTGGCGAGTTATCCGCCATGTGAGTTCGGTCTGGATTCCGACGCGCTTGCCGGCACCGGCAGGTGAACGAAAGGTCGAACACCCATTACGACTTTTTTATTACGACCTGCGAAATAACACGAGAACCAAAGCACTCGCGACAGTCGAGCATCCTTCACATTGAAAGCGCCGATCGCATCTCCGTTGAAGTCGGCTCGGACCACATCGCCGGGAAGGGAGATCAACGGGATCCTCAAAGACGACAGCAAATACTGCGAAGACGGCCAATTTTCTGCAAATCCAGATGCCCGCCCACGGACATCCGCCCCCATTAATCCTCCTTGACACTCTATCTTTCGATATATATCTTTAGATATGTTTTTCGATACATAGGACACGATCATGCGACACACCCCCTCCCGCGGCCATGCCCGATGCGACGGTCATGGTGCGCATGCCGGCCCTGACTGGTTCGCCGGTGTCTTGCACGCGATTGGCCGCCACCGCCGCGGCCACGACCCGTTCGGCGGCGGCGGCCCGTTCGGTGGCCGTGGCGGACGCGGTGGCTTCGGCGATTTCGGCGACGACGGCATGCCGCGCGGCCGCCAGTTCAGCTCCGACGATCTCCAGCTGCTGCTGCTCGCGCTGGTGGCCGAGCAGCCGAGCCACGGCTACGAACTGATCAAGGCGCTCGACACGCGCTCGAGCGGTTTCTACAGCCCGAGCCCCGGCATGGTGTATCCGGCGCTCACGTATCTCGAGGAAGTCGGCTTCGTCGCGTCGCAGGCGGAAGGCAATCGCAAGCGCTATGCGCTGACTGACGCCGGCCGCGCGCATCTCGATGCGCAGCGCGAACGCGTCGATACCTTGTTCGCGCGCCTCACGCATCTCGCGCGGAAGATGGAATTCATGCGTCGCGCGTTCGCCGGCGAATCGGCGGGCAGCGAAGCCCAGGACGAAACCCAACCCGGCTGGCTGCCGGAGTTCGTCGAGGCGCGCCTCGCGCTGAAGCGGGCGCTGCTCCACAAGAGCGCCGCCGATGCCGACGAACAGCGGCGCATTGCGGCGATCATGCGCCGCGCGACAGCCGAGATCGAAGGCGGCACCGGCGTGTAATCCGCGCCGCCCGTCGAACCCCAAGGAGAACGGATCAATGCAGAACGCATCCGAACGCGCCGTTACCCGCGTGCGCCATACCCTCAAGTTCCGCCAGCTGCAGGTCGTGCGCGTGCACACGGTCACGCCGCACCTGCTGCGCGTCACCCTCGGCGGCCCCGGCCTCGCGGATTTCGAATCGTCGTCGTTCGACGATCACGTGAAGGTGTTTTTCCCGCCGCCCGGCGCCGAGCGGCCCGCGATGCCGACGCTCGGTGCGAACGGCCCCGAGTTTCCCGAAGGCGAGCCGAAGCCGGTCGCGCGCGACTTCACGCCGCGCCGCTTCGACCGCGCCGCCTGCGAACTCGATCTGGAATTCGTGCTGAACCATCCGGGCCCCGCATCGCAATGGGCGGCGCAGGCACGCGTCGGCCAATGGCTCGGCATCGGCGGCCCGCGCGGTTCATTCGTGGTCCCGATCGATTTCGACTGGCATCTGCTGATCGGCGACGATACGGCGCTGCCGGCGGTCGCGCGGCGTCTCGAGCAATTGCCGGCCGGCGCGCGCGTGGCGGTCGTGCTGGAAGTCGCGGATCGCACCGCGCAAATCGCGTTCGATACGCGTGCGGACGTGCATGAAATCTGGCGCTTTCGCGCCGAAGCCGACGCGGCGGACGGCGACGTGCTGCTGACCGCGGTGCGCGAGCTGCCGCTGCCGTCGTCCGGCGACGGTTACGTGTGGGCGGCAGGTGAAGCGCAGGCGATGCGCGCGGTGCGCCAGCACCTGACCGGCGAGCGCGGGATCGACAAGTCGCGCATCCGCGCGGCAGCCTACTGGAAGCGCGGCGCGGCGGCCGTGCATGAAACGCTGGAAGACTGACGCGAACGGGCGCCCGCGCATCGGCGGGCTTGGCATCGGCGGTGGGGCTGGTATATATGTATGTCTGCGACGCCGCTGTCGGGCGACAGCCGCCGCAACCTGCCCAGGAGCGCCCGGTCATGACAAAAGAAAGCCACGCTTCGCCTTTCCTTCGCAACCTGAAGATCGCCGGCTATTGCGGCCTGGCGGCCGTCGTGCTCGCGCTGTTCGTCGCGATGTGCGCGATCCTGAAGGAAAGTTCTCTCGAACGCGACAGCACCCGGCACCCGGGCGAAACGCCCGAACTTCACGAAGCGGGCGGCGGCACGTCCACGTCCGCCGAAGCGGCCAGGACGCCCGGTTGACGGCATCCGGCCTGCACGGCTCCCGCGTCGCTTGCCCGCTCAGTGCGTACGTTCGTGCCCCATCATCACCGCGTGCACGACGTCGCCCATGCGTTCGAGCAGCTCGACCACGCGTTGCCCATACAGGTGCGCGGCCAGCGCGCCGGCCGTGCCGACCAGCACGCCGCCGGCCATGTCGAACGGCCAGTGCACGCCGGCATACACACGCCCCCATGCAATCGCGACGGCCATCGCAACCATCACGAACCCGGTGAGCCGCGTGGTGCCGGCGAGCATCATGCCGACCGCGAGACTCCACGCGAACGTCATGTGATCGCTCGGGAACGAGCTGTCCGGCGCATGCGGAATCAGTTGCGTGCCGACGCCGGCCATGAACGGCCGCGGCGAGAACCAGAAATGCCCGATGACCTGCGCGAGCACCAGCGCCACGCAGGTGCCGACGCCGGCTTCGATCGCCTGGCGCCGCGTCGGGCGCTCGCCGAAGATCCAGGTCAGCAGCAGCATCACGGGCAATGCATAGACGAGCCAGTCGGCGGCGAAGATCGCGAAGCGTGCAACGCCCGGGTGCGGCGCGGCGCCAGCGTTGATGGCGGAAAACAGGGTGAGATTGAGGTTCTGCATGAATTCGGTTGCGTCGGGCGTAATGATTGGACCGGGCGGGCCGGTCGGATGCGAACGATGGTAGTGCTCACTCGCTTAAGCGTTGCTTAATGCGCCGGGCGACCGGGGATCCGTGCTCGGAACCGGGCCCGTGCGCCGCGCGCGAACGCACTTGGAGCCTGCACTGCAACACAAGTTCACACAATTGTCACATCCCCGCACGATTGTCTCCCGTAAAGCCTCACCGACTATCCCGTAAAGGCTCACCTTTTTCACATCGTGGCGTCATCGACGCATGCGACCATCGGGCCGCCGGGTGCCATCCCCGCCGTTTGTGCCGTTCATCTCAATATTTACACGGCAAATAATTCGAAATCGGCAACAATTAATTCCAGATGCGGCATCGCACAACGGCAACGCACAGGCATACGATTACGACCACTCATCCACGAAGCGATCAACAACAAGGAGTCCGCATGAAACCCAGCGATGTCCGATCGAAAGCGTTTGCGATGCCGTTGACCAGCCCGGCCTTCCCGATGGGCCCGTACCGTTTCGTCGATCGTGAGTTTCTGATCATCACGTATCGCACCGATCCCGACCGTCTGCGCGAGGTTGTCCCCGAGCCGCTGCAAATCACCGAGCCGCTCGTGCATTACGAATTCATTCGCATGGCCGATTCGACCGGCTTCGGCGACTACACCGAAAGCGGCCAGGTGATCCCCGTCGAATACAAGGGCCAGGCCGGCGGCTACACGCTCGCGATGTATCTCGACGATCACCCGCCGATCGCCGGCGGCCGCGAGCTGTGGGGCTTCCCGAAGAAGCTCGCGTCGCCCACGCTGCACGTGAACACCGATCACATCCTGGGCACGCTCGACTACGGCAAGGTGCGCGTCGCGACCGGCACGATGGGCTACAAGCACAAGGAACTCGACATCGACGAGCAGGCCAAACGTCTCGCCGGCCCGAACTTCCTGCTGAAGATCATCCCGCACGTCGACGGCACCGCACGCGTGTGCGAACTGGTGCGCTACTACATGCAGGACATCAAGATGAAGGGCGCGTGGACGGGCCCTGCGTCGCTCGAGCTGGCACCGCATGCGCTGGCGCCGGTGGCCGACCTGCCGGTGCTCGAGATCGTCGAGGCGCGCCATATCGTCGCCGATTTGACACTCGGCCTCGGCGAAGTCGTCTACGATTACCTGGCTCAGTAACCCCGGTAACACGTCCGCAGTTCCTTCTCCCTGTCAATCCTTTCACCACGGGAAATTCGAAATGAGCAACCTGAATGGCAAGACCGCAGTCGTCACGGGCGCCGCAAGCGGCATCGGCAAGGAAATCGCGCTGGAGCTCGCGAAAGCGGGCGCGGCCGTCGCGATCGCCGACCTGAACCAGGACGGCGCGAACGCGGTTGCCGACGAGATCAACAAGGCAGGCGGCAAGGCGATCGGCGTCGCGATGGACGTGACCAGCGAGGAAGCGGTCAACAGCGGCATCGACAAGGTGGCCGCCGCATTCGGCTCGATCGACATCCTCGTGTCGAACGCGGGCATCCAGATCGTCAACCCGATCGAGAACTATTCGTTTTCCGACTGGAAGAAGATGCAGGCGATCCACGTCGACGGCGCGTTCCTGACGACGAAGGCCGCGCTCAAGCACATGTACAAGGACGATCGCGGCGGCGTCGTGATCTACATGGGCTCGGTGCACTCGCACGAGGCGTCGCCGCTGAAGTCGGCGTACGTGACGGCCAAGCACGGGCTGCTGGGCCTCGCGCGCGTGCTGGCGAAGGAAGGCGCGAAGCACAACGTGCGCTCGCACGTCGTGTGTCCGGGCTTCGTGCGCACGCCGCTGGTCGACAAGCAGATTCCGGAGCAGGCGAAGGAGCTCGGCATCAGCGAAGAGGACGTGATCAAGAAGGTGATGCTCGGCAACACGGTCGACGGCGTGTTCACGACGGTACAGGACGTCGCGCAGACGGTGCTGTTCCTGTCGGCGTTCCCGAGCGCCGCGCTCACGGGCCAGTCGTTCGTCGTCAGCCACGGCTGGTTCATGCAGTAAC
>NZ_JBQEON010000062.1:0-15081 GCF_052045245.1 Burkholderia sp. 22313 | reverse complement strand
CTAGGGCGTGTTCACACTATCGCAAGCCTTCAATGATCAAGGCGAAGTTGATAAAGGCAATGAACATCACATCGAGCTTGTCAAAGCGCGAGAAGATGCGCCGAAAGCCCTTCAAGCGGCGGAACAGTCGTTCGACTTCGTTGCGACGCTTGTACATTTCGCGGTCGTACTCCCAAGGCTCAACGCGTGTCCGCAACGGCGGTACGACGGGAATGAAGCCAAGGTCGAGCGCGAGTTGCCGGGTTTCGTTGCCCTCGTACGCTTTGTCCATCAGGAGGTACAGCGGCCGGTTCGGCGGCCCCAGACTTTCGAGAAGTGCGCGCCCCTGCGGAGCATCGCCAGCTTGGCCGGGCGACAGAGCAAACGTTACGGCTGTTCGAGCATCCGCGGCAACCATATGAATCTTGGTTGTCCATCCTCCGCGAGATTTGCCGATGGCTTGTGGACCGTTTTTTTTAATGCGCCGGTCCCGTCAGGATGAACTTTGACGATTGTGCTATCCAGCGATACCGCTTCGATCCGGACACGGATAATCTGCGCGCGCTGCAACTCCGTGAACACCCGGTCCAGCACACCGCTGCGGGACCAGCGGTTCATGCGCGTGTAGATCGTGTGCCAACGGCCGAAGCGCGAAGGCAGGCCGCGCCACTTGCAGCCATGCTCGGCTACGTAAAGGATTGCATTGAGCACTTGCAGGTTCGACAGACTTACATTGCCTCGTTGGCGCGGCAGGCAATGTTCGATCTGTTTGAATTGGGCTTCGGAGATTTCCATCTCCGAAGCATAACCTCAAACCGATAGTGTGAACACGCCCTAGTGCGTTTGCACGGGGACGGAACGCAGCAGCGGGAACGGGACATGCGCCGGTGCACGCGCAACGCGCGGCGGCCGGGCGGGGGTGTGCCGCGCGCCGCTCGGCGGGATGGCGCACGGAGGCGGCGCGGCATGCGCATGTACTATCGCGCATGGTGCATCCGGGCCTGTTCGTCGCGCAGGCGGCACGCGATCATCGCGACACGCGCCGCGCGGCACAAGCTGGCGTGTGCACGCGCGAACGAGGCCGGCCCGGCCACCCTGTTGACCACGCGGACCCATCGATCCATGGACGAACGAGTAAACGAACAGGTGCTGAAGACGCATACCGACCGGCGCCAGCTGCATCAGATCATCGCGGGGCTCACCGAAGGCGTGATCCTCATCGAACCCGACCAGCGCATCGTGTGGGCGAACGAGGCCGCGCTCGCGATGCACGGCGTGACCGAGCTCAGCGCGCTCGGCGCGGATGTCACCGAGTATCGCGAGCGCTTCCGGCTGCGCTACCGGAACAACCATCCGGTGCGTGACGGCCACTATCCGATGGACCGCGTGATCGCGGGCGAGGAATTCAGCGACGTGACCGTCGAAGTCGAATCGGCCGCCGACGAGAACGTGAGCTGGGTCCACCGGATCCGCAGCCTGGTGCTGACGAACGCAGCCGGCGAGCCCGACTGCCTGGCGCTCGTGCTGCACGACGCGACCGAATGGGCGAGCGCCGAAGACCGCTTCGAGCGCACCTTCAACGCGAACCCGGCACCGGCCGTGATCTGCCGGCTCGACGATTTGCGCTACGTGAAGGTCAATCAGGGCTTCCTCGACATGACGGGCCACGCGCGCGACGACGTGCTCGGCCGCTCCGTCTACGAAGTCGACGTGCTCGAACAGGCCGAGCGGCGCGAGCTCGCGATCGAACGGCTGGGCGAAGGTGCGACGATCCCGCAGATGGAGGCCGTGCTGAAGTGCGCGGACGGCGGCACGAAGGCGGTCGTCGTCGCCGGGCAGCCGATCGACATGAACGGCGAAGGCTGCATGCTGTTCACGTTCATGGATCTCGAGCCGCGCAAGCAGGCCGAGCTCGCGTTGCGGCAGAGCGAGGAGCGCTTCGCGAAGGCGTTCCGGATGGCGCCGGTCGCGACCGCGATCGTCACGGCCGACCGCTTCGAGCTGCTCGACGTGAACGATGCGTTCGTCGCGATGGCCGGTCATGCGCGCGACGATCTGCTCGGCAAGTCCGCGGACGAGATCGGGCTGTGGGCCGAGCGCGGCGCGCGCCAGCGCATCGACAGCCAGCTTGCGCGCGACGGCACCGTGCGCAACGCGGACGTGCAGATCCGCACGCGCGACGGCGACGTGCGCGATTGCGTGGTGTCGGCCGACCCCGTCGCGATCCACGGGCAGGATTGCCTGCTGATCGCGCTGCTCGACATCAGCGATCGCAAGCGCACCGAGATGGAGCTCGTCTATGCGATCGAGACCGCGATGCAGGATGCGTCATGGTTCAGCCGCACGCTGATCGAAAAGCTGGCGAACGTGCGGCGCGCGAATGCGCCGGATGCGGGCGCGCAGCTGTCGGATCTCACCGCGCGCGAGCGCGACGTGTTCGACCTGCTGTGTCACGGCCTCGCCGACAAGGAGATCGCCGGCCGCCTCGGGCTTGCCCCGAACACGGTTCGCAATCACGTCGCGACGATCTACGCGAAGCTCGACGTCCATAGCCGCGGTGAGGCGATCGTATGGGCGCGCGAGCGCGGGATCGTCGGCGCGTCCGACACGAACGGCGCGCGAGGCGAGAAGGGCGCCGACAAGGCCGCCGACAAGGGCGGCGCGAACGGCAAGGACTGACGCCGGGCGTCGCGTATCCGGCCATCGGTGCGAATGCACCATGCAGGCTGGTGCATCCGCATCTGCCGCGCGCGGCGCGCGGCTGCGATCCTGTCCGCTCGGCGGTGCGGCGCGGGCTGCCGTGCCGTCGGCTCTCCCCAACTCATCGCAGGAGACGACCATGGACAGGAATCGCATCGAAGGGAAGCTCAAACAAGTGAAGGGTTCGGTCAAGGAAGCACTCGGCAAGGTGACGGGCGACCGCGAGACGGAAGCGGAAGGCGTGGCGGAGCAGCAGGCCGGCAAGATTCAGGAGAAGGCCGGCGAGGCGGCCGATGCGGTGCGCAGGCATACGGGCATCGACAGCCATATTGACCGCCGCGAGCGCGACTGATCGCATCGCGCGATGCGCGTCGCGTCGTGGCTGCCGGAAGCCGCGATGATGCTTCAACGGCATTACCCGGCGCAACCTGGCGCACCGGCGCTTGCGCGCATCCCGCCTGAAATTTCCCCTTTCCCGACCCGCCGTCGCGCGGGCCGTGTATCGTCTGCGGCATCGGGACTTGATGACAATTCCTCACAACGTAGTTCCGATATTTCGTTTGCTGCACGCGTATTGGCTACCCACAATCGGCTCACCTCTTTCGCGCTGACAGGTTCTTCGGAGACGGAACCGCGGTGATCGACCGGCAGGCGCCGCGCCCGTGCGCGACGCCCCGGCGACAAATATTCACCGGCACGCGGGAGGCCGCCGGCGCGCGAGGGTCGCGCGTCGCATCCCGACCTACAGAAGAAAGGATTGGCCGATGACGTTCCGCATTCGCTCGCTTTCCGGCATCTCGCTGACCGCCGCGATCTTCGCGTTCCAGATGGGCGTGGCCCACGCGCAGGAGACGGTCGTCAAGGTCGGCGTGGCCGTGCCGCTGACCGGCAGCGGCGCCGCCTATGGCAAGGACATCGAGAACGGCGTGCGCATGGCCGTCGACGAGGCGAACGCCGCGCATACGACGATCGGCGGCAAGCCGGTGAAATTCGTCGTCGCGTCGCAGGACGACCAGAGCGATCCGCGCATCGGCGTGCAGGCCGCGCAGCAACTGACCGACGCGCAGGTGGCCGTCGTGATCGGCCACTTCAATTCGGGCACGACGCTCCCGGCATCGAAGATCTACGCGAAGGCCGGCATTCCGATGATCACGCCGTCGGCGACCAATCCCGACATCACGCGCGCCGGGCTCGGCACCGTGTACCGCGTGATCGCGACCGACACGCAGAACGCCGGCAATGCCGGCGCGTATGCGGCGAGCGTGACCAAGGCGAAGCGCATCGCGATCATCGACGATCGCACCGCGTTCGGCCAGGGCGAAGCCGACGAGTTCGAGAAGGCCGCGAAGGCGAACGGCGGCACGATCGTCGCGCGTGAATTCACCAACGACAAGGCCGTCGACTTCAGCGCGCAGCTCACGAAGATCAAGAGCACGAATGCCGACCTGGTGTTCTTTGGCGGCCTCGACGCGCAGTCCGCGATGCTCGTCAAGCGCATGCGCCAGCTCGGCATCCGCGCGCGGTTCCTGGCCGGCGGCGGCGTGATGAACGCGAACTTCATCAAGCTCGCCGGCAATGCGGCCGAAGGCGCGTCCGTGTGGGAATACGGGCAGCCGCTGTCGCGTCTCGCGAAGGGCAAGCAGTTCGAAACGAAATTCAAGCAGAAGTACGGCGTCGACATGCTCGCGTATGCGCCGTTCGCGTACGACGCGACGTGGATCGCGATCAACGCGATGCAGAAGGCGAATTCGACGAAACCGGCCGATTTCAACGGCGCGCTGAAGGGCACGCGCTACGACGGCATCACCGGCACGATCGCGTTCACGAACACGGGCGACCTGAAGAACCCGAGCTCGACGCTGTATGAAGTGAAGAACGCCGCGTGGCAGCCCGTCACCACGCAAACGGCGGACTGAACACCCGAAATACCCGAACGCGCGCGGACTTTCGCGGCGAGCCCGGACGTGCTGAAATAGCCAGGGCGACCGGATGCGATCGCGGCGCATGTCGGGGTGATTCGCCGGGCGGTCATGGTCCGCCGCGCACGGCGCCGCGCGCGACGCGGCATGAACAACCTTCGGGCGCGGCCGGCTGGCCGCGCCTTTCACGTGCAACTGGAGTCAGTCGTGAGTTCTCAAGTCGTCATCGTCGGCGGTGGTGTGATCGGCAGCTCGATCGCCTATTTCCTGCGCGCTACCGATCCGACGGTGTCCGTGACCGTCATCGAACGCGATCCCACCTATGCAAAGTCGTCGTCGGCGCTGTCGGCCGCGTCGATTCGCCAGCAGTTCTCGACGCCGCTATCGATCGAGATGTCGCTGTTCGGGATCGACTTCCTGCGCACGATCGGCGAGCGGCTCGAGGTCGACGGCACGCGCCCGTCGATCGACCTGCATGAAGGCGGCTATCTGTTTCTCGCGACGCCGGCAGGCGACGCGACGCTGCGCGAGAACCATGCGCTGCAGACGAAGCTCGGTGCCGATATTCGCTTGATGGATCGCGATGCGTTGCGCGCGAAGTTTCCGTGGCTGAACGTCGACGATCTCGTGTCGGGCGCGTATGGCGTGAGCGGCGAAGGGTGGTTCGACGGTTACGGGCTCGTGCAGGCGCTGCGCAAGAAGGCGCAGGCGCTCGGCGCGCGCTACGTGCCGGCCGATGTGACCGGCGTCGTGCGCGACGGTCGCAAGATCACGCACGTGACGACGAGCGACGGCGAGCGCTACGCGTGCGACACGCTCGTCAACGCGGCCGGCGCATGGACGCGCACGCTGTCGTCGATGATGGGCATCGACATTCCCGTGTATGCGCGACGCCGCAGCATCTTCAACGTGTCGTCGCCGGCGAAGCTCACCGATTGCCCGCTGCTGATCGATCCGACCGGCGTGTATTTCCGGCCGGAAGGGCGCACGTATATCTGCGGGACGTCGCCGAGCCCCGATCGCGATCCCGACGATCTGCCGCTCGACGAGGTCGATCACGACCTGTTCGACGAGGTGATCTGGCCGACGCTCGCGAATCGCGTGCCGGAGTTCGAAGCGCTGCGCGTGGAGAACTGCTGGTCCGGGTACTACGAGTACAACGTGTTCGATCACAACGCGATCATCGGATATCACCCCGAGCTCGACAACGTCGTGTTCGCGAACGGGTATAGCGGGCACGGGCTGCAGCAGGGGCCCGCGACCGGACGCGGGGTAAGTGAACTGATTCTGGGCGGGCGATACGAATCGCTCGACCTGTCGTCGCTCGGCTGGGAGCGGGTGCTGGAAAACCGGCCGATCGTCGAAAAGAACGTCGTGTAGCGCGGCGTGACCGCCCGGTATGGGGTGGGCGGGATTCTCCTTGTGTCTCAAACTGATTGGCCCGGCTTTTGCCGGGCTTTTTTTGGGGTTCTCCGGCGGCGGAATCGTCGGGAGCGTGACCTTCGACGTTCTCGCGTGCCCGGCTCAGGCCAGCAGGTGCGCGATCAGATCGTGGGTCGTTCGCACTTCATACTTTCTCAACAGGCTCGCGCGATGGATATCGACCGTGCGCGGGCTGATGCTCAGCTCCTTGCCGATCTCCTTGCTGGTCAGCCCGTGAACCAGGAATGCCGCGACGTCGCGCTCGCGATCGGTCAACGTGCTCGCGACGTCGGGGTGCTTGGCATCGCCCGAAAGGTCGGTGAAGGTCCAGATCGCCAATTCGAACGGCCGCTTCGGGTTGTAGCCGAAGCCGCACACGGTGACCCAGAAATGGCTGCCGTCGACGCGCCGCATGATGCGGTCGTCGCTGAACCCCGCATGCTTCGCGAGCAGCGGCGCGAGGCGCCGGCCCGTCGTCGCGAAGTCCTTCTGCTGCGGATAGAGCTTCGCGAACGACTGGTCGACGATGTCGTCGCGGGTCGCCCTGAACAGCTGCAATGCCTTCTCGTTGCAGTCGACCATGATGCGCTCCTTCGCCACGATCGCCGCGACGGGCAGATGCCTGAAGAGGTCTTCGTAGTCGAGACTGGGCATCGTGTCGGTCATGTTCGTATCGGTATCGTATCGACAGGTCCGAACGGGGTTCGGACTCGGGCTATCGGGCAGAGTCGCGCCGGTCGGATTGTAGCGATAGCGGCTGCACGAAAGTCAGCCGACGTGAAAGATGCAGCAGTCGTGACCTTCACCCGCACACCGGGCTTCGGCCGAATGCGCGCATGCGACGTCGCCGGATCGGTTTCGACGAGGCTGAACACGCCCCAGCCGCGCTGCGACAGCCGCTTCAGATAATGCTCGAATACCGCCATGCCGCCAACACCGGTTGCAGGAGCGGGACGCCCGCTCAAACCGCGCCTTCGACGCCGCGCTTCGCGGGCCGAGCGGTTCCGCCGGTTGCCGGACCTGCGTCCTCGAGTGCCGTCTTCGACGTTTCCGGCAATGCCAGGCCGCCGATCATCGCGAAGATCGACACGGCGATCAGGTAGTACGCGGGAGACAGATTCGTGCCGGTCGCGGAAATCAGCCACGTGGCGACGAGCGGAGCCGTCCCGCCGAAGATCGTGTAGGCGAGGTTGTACGTGATCGCGGATGCCGTGTAGCGGGTTTTCGTCGCGAACACTTCCGACATCAGCGGCGCCGTCACCACGCCCGAGAACACCGCGCCGATCGCCAGCAGCGCGACGCCGATCAGCGATTGCGACAGCACGCCCGAGCCGCCCAGCGAGAAGGCCGGATAGACCGACACGATGATGAAGATGCCGGTCGCGGCGATCGTCGCGCGGCGGCCGACGAGGTCGGAGAAGAAACCGGCGACCGGGCACAGCGCGGCGGCGAACAGCAGGGCGAGCACCGTCACGAGCAGCGACGTGCCGCGCGACAGGTGGCCGGCCACTTGCAGGTACGTCGCGAAATAGGTCGTGAACGTGTAGAACGACAGCGCCGTCACGGACACGAACGCACCGAGCTTCAGGATGTTCCACGACTGCGAGTGCAGCGTTTCCATCAGCGGCGCATGCGCGATGTCGTGCTTGCCTTCGAGCGCCTGGAACGCGGGCGTTTCGTTCAGGTTCACGCGCAGGTAGACGCCGATGAGGCCGACCGGTGCCGCGATCAGGAACGGCACGCGCCAGCCCCAGTCGATCATCGCCTGCGACGACAGCGACGCTTCGAGCAGATACGCGACCACTGCCGCGCAAGCGAACGACGAGAAGGTCGACACCGGCACGAAGCTGCCGAAGAACGCGCGGCGGCGGCGCGGTGCGTGTTCCATCACGTAAGCGCAGGCGCCCGCGTATTCGCCGCCGGCCGAAAAGCCCTGCACGCAGCGGATGATCGTGAGCAGCAACGGCGCCCAGTAGCCGATGCGCGCGTAGGTCGGCAGCAGGCCGATCAGCGTCGTCGAGCCGGCCATCATCAGGATCGTCAGCGCGAGCGTGCGCTTGCGGCCGATGCGATCGCCGATGACGCCGAAGATCAGGCCGCCCAGCGGACGGAACGCGAAGGCCACCGCGAAGACGGCGAACGTCTTCAGGAGTCCGATGGTCGGGTCGCCGCTGGGGAAGAATTCACGGGTCAGGATGGTGGCGAGAAAGCCGTATGCGGCGAAATCGAACCATTCGACGAAATTGCCGATGGCCGCTGCGGCGATCACGCGCCGGAGCGTTTGGGTGTCGACGTCCTGGGTGGTCATGGTGGTGTCCTCTTCGTGTGGGCGCGTCGGATCGCGTCGAAAACCATGGTAGGGACGCCAATTACCTAGGTCCATACGTGTCGATTACCTAGGTAATCGGGGCGGGGCGGGCGTGGCGACAGGTCGATTCAACGGCCGGAGTTGCATCCGGAACCGCGGGAGCTAGACTGAAAGTGTCCCTTGCGAACCATGGAGGGAGAGATGACGACCATCTATGTCGTGAAGACCGGTCTGCAGTTCCTCTGCAGGGGCGAGGACGGGGACATTGGCATGGCACCCGTCGTCGAAGACGCCATGTCGTTCCTGTCGTATGAGGAAGCGAAAAAGGTGGCGGACGAGCACGCCGATAGGGGGTACGAAATTGTGGCCGTCGACATCGCTGACCGTTGACGGGCGTTCGCTGGCGGCCGTCGCAACAGATTTTGGTCGCCGCATGGCCACAGAACGGACATTTTCCTAGATATTTGCATCCCGGGCGCGACATGTCTCGGGATGGAAGTCTGTGTCCCGCGGGCTACAATAAACTCGATTTCGCTGAGTTTTGATGCCCCGGGGCTACCAATGACCACATTGTCCGATGTCGGAGAGATGCTGAAAGAGGCGCGCAGCACGGCCGGACTTTCGCAGAGAGAGCTTGCGGAGCGCGCGGGCATCGCGCGCACGGCGGTTGCCCGCATGGAGACGCTCGCGAGAGGCGACATGAGCGTATCTGTGCTGGTGCGTTTGCTCGAAGCAACTGGCTATGATTTGCGAATGGTTCAGTGCGGACATCAGCGCACGCTGGACGACGTGCTGGCCGAGCAGCGCAAGACGGGGGCGTGACGACATGCGTCGTCACGCGTCCAGGTCAATCAAGCTCGTCGCTCATCTCAACCCTTGAACGATCTCTCCGCGCTGCTGCGAGGGACCGACTTGGGTGGAATTCATCGTTTTCTCTACGGCCGCAATCGGCTGCGCCGGTCGCGTGCGCTGGGCGGCGGCCGGCGGAGTTCGGCCACAAACGGTCACTCGACGTCAGCCTCTGAATCGTCGACAATCGGCGCAGGATGACGCAAGGCATGACTTGGATTGCCACAAGATCGACACATGACTACGAACCGCACAAAAACTCGGCTAGCTGGCGAGCTCAGTTGCTTCGTGCGGCAGTACGCGCGCAAGACTCAGGCCTCAGAGCCCAACGACCGGCTATACGATCGCAAGCTCGAAAAGAAAATGAAGCGCCTTTCACCGTCTGAACTGTCCGACCTTCTTTCCCAAGACGAGCAAGAGCCAGTTGAACCGGGCCGCGAGAAAGGATGAGAACGGCCAATTTCCGACGTTGCGATGCGCGCCCTAGATCAAGCACAATCGGGGCAGAAAATTACGGATGTAGCTGATATATCGATATTAAAAATGACCGTCAAGAAATCGCTCCCCGTGAATTTAGCCTTCCGAGCCACAACGGAGTCCGACGCTGACACCTTAGTCAGTATTCGTATTGCCGCGATGCGCGAAAGTTTGGAGCGCATCGGACGCTTCGATCCACAACGCGCTCGCGAGCGCTTCCTGGCGTCATTTGATCCCGTTCTGTGCCGACTCATCGAGGCCGATGGTATTCAGACAGGCTTTATCTTGATCCGCCCGCAGCAAGATCATTGGCTTCTCGATCATCTATATATCCTGCCCGAGCACCAGGGCAGAGGCATTGGCACAGCTGTCTTAAGCGACGTCTTGAAGAGTGCAGACGCGCAGTGCATGCCAATCCGCCTGGGTGCCTTGCGCGGCAGTGATTCGAACCGCTTTTACCGGCGGCATGGCTTCGTACAGACTGACGAAGCAGAATGGGACATCTACTACGTGCGCCATCCGAGCTGATTGGCCGCTTTCGGAAAGCGTGATTGTCCGGTGTCGGCAGCGGTCCTTGCTTTCCACTGCTGACGATCGAGAACTATCGTTCAACAACGCCAATAAATGTTGGACAACGGTCGGCGTACCGGATCAGATCGCGCGCTGAACGCCCCGCGTTCCGTCAGTCGCAGTAAATAACGTCAGCCAGATCTCGAGCAGCCCGCCGGACTTGCATCGCGATCGGTCAAAAATTTCGCCATCACATTTCTCCCGGACCGCATGCCCATCATGTGTCCACCACGTCCCTATCCCGTTCGGCCAGTCCTTCAGAATTCCCTATTTCTGAGATGCCTGCACGGCTAGACTGTTCATGAAGCCTTGCTTCTCGACTATCGAAGGTTGGGAGCGAACAACCCTTCACGCTGATGGCCTGAACCACCACCGTCAACGGCAAGAAGCAGCAAAGAGGAAAGAGAAGGGAGACTTCACAGCAGCAAGAAGCGCGGGCCGCATGGGCGGCAACCCATACGACCCGCTGACCACAACCAACTCACACCAGGAGTCGGAAATGACTGTCGCCAATATTAAGTCGCGTTTCAGGAAACGCAAGCAGCAAGACCCGAACACCGTGTTTCAGATGATCCTCCGCAGCACGCCGGACAAGCCGAAGCGAGGTTGGCCATACATGCCCTGGATGGCCGTCATCGATGCGCATTTCAAGCTGTTCGGATTCGAGCCGGGTGACCGTGTCTATCTCGGGATCAACCACAAGTCGCGGCAAATCACCATCACGCCTGACCACGACACGCTTGCGATGCGTGAGCAGCCTTACCATCAGCCGGGCAGCCGGAATCCGTTTGCGCGTGAATAGGCAAAGGCCGCTTTTTGCGGCCTTTGATGGGGGACCATCCGCTTCGCAATAACGCGACCGATTGCTGGGGCGCCACCGCCCCGGCCATGCGCCGGATGTCGCGATCCGCGTCAACAACTACCGTTAGCAACCGTCACGACCGCACACGCCGTGGGGCGCCAACACGCCGATTTAAAGCCGCCAAACACCCCCGATCCGTACCGACGGCACGAACTTCCCACGCCCCCAATTAATGACCAAACCGCAAGACCTAGTGCATAGATATCGTTTGCCGCGGCCTTAATGACTATCGACAATCGTGGCTCCGAATCCCGCCGTTGGCGCCAGAAGCGCCTTGGCGGGCGGCACCTGTCGGCTATCCCGGCCGTCCTTGCCATCCAGCTCACGACGACATGTACGCGTTCACGCCCTCATTCCAGAATCCTGCCGGTTCGCCGATCCGCGAGCTGTTCAAATACCTCTCCGAACCGGGGATGATTTCCTTCGCGGGCGGCTATCCGGCCAGCGACCTGTTCGACGTCGATGGCCTGAACACCGCCGCCGAACGCGCATACGCGCAGCCGGTCCGCTGCCTGCAATACGGCCCGACCGACGGCCTCGGCGAACTGAAGCAGCAACTGATCGCGTTGATGGCGCGCCGCGACGTGACGTGCACGCCGGCCGAACTGCTCGTCACGACCGGCTCGCAGCAAGGCCTCGACCTGCTGCTGCGCGTGATGGTCGCACCGGGCGACGTCGTGCTGACCGAACAACCGGCGTACCCGGCGACGCTGTCGGCGATGCGTCTGCAACAGGCGCGCATCGTGACGATTCCCGTCGACGGCGAGGGCCTTGACGTCGACCGCCTCGCATCGCAACTCGCATCCGGCGCGATCGCACAGCCGAAGCTGCTCTACACGGTGCCGACCTTCGCGAACCCGACCGGCGCGACGCTCACGCGCGAACGCCGGTTGAAGCTGCTGCGTCTCGCGGTGCAATACCGCTTCCTGATCGTCGAGGACGATCCCTACGGCGACCTGCGTTTCGCGGGCGAACCGGTGCCGTCGATGCTTGCGCTCGCGAGCGAAGTCGACGGCGCACGCGACTGGATCGTGCACTTCGCGAGCCTGTCGAAAATCGTCGCGCCGGGGCTGCGCGTGGGCTGGACGATCGCGCCGGCCGAAATCGCCCGCCGCTGCGTGATCGCGAAACAGACGGTCGACCTGTGCAGCACGCCGTGGACGCAAGCGACCGCCGCCGAATATCTCGCCGATGGCGCGCTCGAACGCCATCTGCCGCGCATCACGGCGGCCTACCAGCGCAAGTGCGACGCGATGTGCGATGCGCTGCGCGACGGCTTCGGCGACGCAATCACGTTCCATCGCCCTGAAGGCGGGATGTTCGTGTGGGCGCGTATCGGCGCGGTGTCGTCGGACGTGCTGCTGCAACAGGCGATCGCGAACAAGGTCGTGTTCGTGCCGGGCAAGGCATTCTTCGCGGACAACGTCGATGCCGCATCGCTGCGGCTGTCGTTTGCCGCGCCGGACGTCGACGCGATCCGGGAAGGCGTGGCGCGCCTCGTGCGCGCGTATGGTGCGGCGCTGGCCGCGTAAGGAGACACCGATATGAACATCATCATCAACGACACCGCATGGATGGACGAAGCGGCGAGCTCGGCCGCTGTCGGCCCCATCGTGCACAAGTCGTCGCAGATCAGCGCGGGGCCGCAGTACGTCGCCGACGTGCTCGGCCGCTTCGGCGCGGATTCGAGCGACGCGAGCGATGCGGCACCGGTCGTGCTCGGCTACAACTGAACCACGCGCGGCGGGCTCATAACGAAAACCCGCCGCCGAAACGGTTAAGCTAGCGCGATCGAATCCTGCAGGATCGCCGCGCCGTCATGTCCGAAATCAACACCGAGTCGCTCACGCAAACGTACGACCGTCTCTGGTCCTGCCTCGAATCAGGCGTCGGCGGACAGCGCTCGCCGTTCACGATGCTGCAGGCCGCGACGCTCGGCCTCGACGGCGCGCCGAAGGTGCGCACGATCGTGTTGCGGCAGGTGAGCCGCGCCGACAGCGTGCTGTCGTTCCATACCGATGCACGTTCGGAGAAGGTCGCGGAGCTGCGCCGCGATCCGCGCATCGCCATCGTCGCGAGCGATCTTGATTCGCTGGTCCAGATTCGCGCGGAAGGTGTTGCGTCGATCTGCGACGACGAAGCGCAACGCCGTGCGATCTGGCAATCAAGCCGTCCGCATACGCTGCTGTTGTATCGCGCACCGTTGCGGCCGGGCACGCCGATCGAGGCGCCCGAAGAAGCGTACGTCACGGCGAGCCAAGGCACCGGCACAGCGTCCACTGACGACGGCTACGAAGGCCGCTGGATTGCCCCCTGACGGCGACGTTCGTACGCCTGTTACAAACCCGACAAATCCCGGATACCCCGGATACCCAACAGCGGCGGCGTGCCCGAACGCTCGATCCCGCGCGACGAAATCCTCGAGCACGGGCAACCCGCCGCGCGCGGCCCGAAACGCACGGCTTGCGCGACGATTTTGAATCGCCGTGTGTCGTACCGGAACACAGATACGCTGGGATACAAAGCATCCGGATGGTTCGGATATAAATCCGGTGAAGCGCTTCACCCGGTGGCGCGGTGCCATGCGCCGCCGGCGTGAAAGGCGATACCGATTCGCCCGCACGTGCCGCGGGCCCCTTCCGTAGCGATCGACAATGGAGAACGAGTCATGCCTGATACCGTGAACACCCGCCGCCGCCTGATCCTGGGTACGACACTCGCGAGCCTGACCTTGGCCGACCTCGGGCTCGGCTCGCTGGCGCGTGCGCAGTCGGCACCCGCTGCATCGACGAACCAGAGTTCGGCCGGCGCGGCGTCGCTCGGCAAGATCCACCAGATCGACGCGGGCGTGCTGAACGTCGGGTATGCGGATCTCGGCCCGAAGAACGGCCCCGTCGTGTTCCTGCTGCACGGCTGGCCGTACGACATCTACAGCTACGCGGACGTCGCGCCGCTGCTGACGGCGGCCGGCTATCGCGTGATCGTTCCGTATCTGCGCGGTTACGGATCGACGACGTTCCGCTCGGCCGACACGGTGCGCAACGGCCAGCAGGCGGTAACGGCCGTCGACATCGTCGCGCTGATGGATGCGCTGAAGATCGACCGCGCGGTGTTCGGCGGCTACGACTGGGGTGCGCGCACGGCCGACATCATCGCGGCGCTGTGGCCGCAGCGCGTGAAGGCGCTGGTATCGGTGAGCGGCTACCTGATCGGCAGCCAGGCGGCGAACGCGAAGCCGCTGCCGCCGCAGGCCGAGTTCCAGTGGTGGTATCAGTTCTACTTCACGACCGAGCGCGGCGCGCTCGGCTACGCGGAGAATCGCGATGCGTTCAACAAGCTGATCTGGCAGCTTGCATCGCCGAAGTGGCAGTTCTCCGACGAGACGTTTGCACGCACCGCCGCATCGTTCCGGAACCCCGATCACGTGGCCGTCGTGATCCACAACTATCGCTGGCGCCTCGGGCTCGCGAAGGGCGAAGCGCAATACGACGACATCGAGCGGCGGCTCGCGTCCGGCCCGGCGATCACCGTGCCGACGATCACGATGGAAGGCGACGCGAACGGTGCACCGCATCCGCAACCGGCCGCGTATGCGAAGAAGTTCACGGGCAAGTACCAGCACCGGACGATCACCGGCGGCATCGGCCACAACCTGCCTCAGGAAGCGCCGCAAGCGTTCGCCGATGCGATTCTGCAAGTGGAGCATCTGTGATGCGGGCAGGTACGGCCGGCGCCGTGCATCGCGGCGCACGATGTGCGCTCGTCGCGAGCGTGCTGCTGGCCGGTGCGCTGGCTGCGAGCAGGCCAGCCGCGTTTGCCGGGCAGCCGAAGCCGCGTCGCCGTGTCGCATACATCACCACGAATAGCCTTGCATGCCGTAATCGGTATCGTGGCGGCGCCCCCACCACGGCAGGTAAGCGTTGTTGCCGCCACGAGCGCGGAACCAGTCCTGGTTCGGATCGATCGGCGTGAGCTTCGACGGCGGCCTGACGACG
>NZ_JBQEON010000061.1:0-20360 GCF_052045245.1 Burkholderia sp. 22313 | reverse complement strand
TTACTCGATGATCTTGGCGACGACGCCCGCACCGACGGTACGGCCGCCTTCGCGGATTGCGAAGCGCAGGCCTTCTTCCATCGCGATCGGAGCGATCAGCTTCACCGTGATCGACACGTTGTCGCCCGGCATCACCATTTCCTTGTCCTTCGGCAGCTCGATCGAGCCCGTCACGTCCGTCGTACGGAAGTAGAACTGCGGACGGTAGTTGTTGAAGAACGGCGTGTGACGGCCGCCTTCGTCCTTGCTCAGCACGTACACTTCAGCCGTGAAGTGCGTGTGCGGCGTGATCGAACCCGGCTTCGCCAGAACCTGGCCACGCTCCACGTCTTCACGCTTCGTGCCGCGCAGCAGGATACCGACGTTGTCGCCTGCCTGACCTTGGTCCAGCAGCTTGCGGAACATTTCAACGCCCGTGCAGGTCGTCTTCACCGTCGGCTTGATACCGACGATTTCGATTTCTTCGCCGACCTTCACGATGCCGCGCTCGACACGACCCGTCACAACCGTACCACGGCCCGAGATCGAGAACACGTCTTCCACCGGCATCAGGAACGCGCCATCAACTGCACGCTCCGGCGTCGGGATGTACGTGTCCAGCGCGTCGGCCAGGCTCATGATCGCCACTTCGCCCAGCTCGCCCGTGTCGCCTTCCAGCGCCAGCTTCGCCGAACCCTTCACGATCGGCGTGTCGTCGCCCGGGAAGTCGTACTTCGACAGGAGTTCGCGAACTTCCATCTCGACCAGCTCGAGCAGTTCAGCGTCGTCCACCATGTCGCACTTGTTCAGGAACACGATGATGTACGGAACGCCAACCTGACGTGCCAGCAGGATGTGCTCACGCGTCTGCGGCATCGGGCCGTCTGCTGCCGAGCAAACCAGGATCGCGCCGTCCATCTGTGCCGCGCCCGTGATCATGTTCTTCACATAGTCAGCGTGGCCCGGGCAGTCGACGTGTGCGTAGTGGCGGTTAGCCGTTTCGTACTCGACGTGTGCCGTGTTGATCGTGATGCCGCGCGCCTTTTCTTCCGGTGCCGCGTCGATCTGGTCGTAGGCCTTCGCTTCGCCGCCGAACTTCTTCGTCAGCACCGTCGTGATCGCTGCCGTCAGCGTCGTCTTGCCGTGGTCAACGTGACCAATCGTACCAACGTTGACGTGCGGCTTGGTCCGCTCAAATTTACCTTTTGCCATGATTCTCTTCTTTCAAAAAATATCGGTTGGTAGCTGCAGATTTACTTCGACTTCGCGCTGATGATCGCTTCAGCAACGTTGCGCGGAGCTTCAGCGTAGTGCTTGAACTCCATCGTGTACGTTGCACGACCTTGCGTCAGCGAACGCAGCGACGTCGAGTAACCGAACATTTCCGACAGCGGCACTTCGGCGCGAACGATCTTGCCGCCGCCAACCATGTCTTCCATGCCCTGGACGATGCCGCGACGGCCCGACAGGTCGCCCATGACGTTGCCCATGTAGTCTTCCGGCGTCTCGACTTCGACAGCCATCATCGGCTCGAGGACGACCGGGTTCGCCTTGCGCATCGCTTCCTTGAACGCCATCGAACCGGCCATGCGGAACGCGTTTTCGTTCGAGTCAACGTCGTGGTACGAACCGAACGTCAGGTGAACCTTCACGTCGACGACCGGGAAGCCAGCCAGCACGCCCGACTTCAGCGTGTCCTGGATACCCTTGTCGACCGCCGGGATGTATTCACGCGGAATCACACCACCCTTGATCTCGTCGAAGAACTCGTAGCCCTTGCCCTGCTCGTTCGGCTCGAGCGTGATGACCGCGTGACCGTACTGGCCGCGACCACCCGACTGCTTGACGAACTTGCCGTCGACGTCCTTCGCCGTCGAACGGATCGTTTCGCGGTATGCAACCTGCGGCTTGCCGACGGTCGCTTCCACGCCGAATTCACGCTTCATCCGGTCGACCAGAATTTCGAGGTGGAGCTCGCCCATGCCCGAAATGATGGTCTGGCCCGACTCTTCGTCGGTCTGCACGCGGAACGACGGATCTTCTTGCGCCAGACGGTTCAGCGCGAGGCCCATCTTTTCCTGGTCAGCCTTGGTCTTCGGCTCGACAGCCTGCGAAATCACCGGCTCCGGGAACACCATGCGCTCGAGAATGATCGGGTTCGCCGGGTCGCACAGCGTGTCGCCCGTGGTCGCTTCCTTCAGGCCGACCGCAGCAGCGATGTCGCCTGCGCGAACTTCCTTGATTTCTTCGCGCTGGTTCGCGTGCATCTGCAGAATACGACCCAGACGTTCCTTCTTGTCCTTCGTCGAGTTCAGCAGCGTATCGCCCGAATTCACCACGCCCGAGTACACGCGGAAGAAGATCAGCTGGCCGACGAACGGGTCGGTCATGATCTTGAACGCGAGTGCCGAGAACTTCTCGTCGTCCGACGCACGGCGCTCTGCCGATTCGCCGTTTTCGAGTTCGCCCTTGACCGGCGGGATGTCGACCGGCGACGGCAGGAAATCGATCACGGCGTCGAGCATACGCTGCACGCCCTTGTTCTTGAACGCGGTACCGCACAGCATCGGCTGGATTTCACACGCGATCGTACGGTCGCGCAGTGCCTTGACGATGTCGGCTTCCGGCAGATCGCCTTCTTCCAGGTACTTGTTCATCAGGTCTTCGCTGGCTTCGGCAGCCACTTCGACCATCTTTTCGCGCCATTCCTTGCAGGTTTCCGCGAGCTCGGCCGGGATGTCGACGTAGTCGAACTTCGTGCCTTGCGACGCTTCGTCCCAAATGATCGCCTTCATCTTGATCAGGTCGACGACGCCCTTGAAGTTTTCTTCCGCGCCGATCGGCACCACGACCGGAACCGGGTTCGCCTTCAGGCGCAGACGGAGCTGGTCGTAGACCTTGAAGAAGTTCGCGCCGGTACGATCCATCTTGTTGACGAACGCGAGACGGGGCACCTTGTACTTGTTAGCCTGACGCCACACCGTTTCCGACTGCGGCTGCACGCCGCCCACTGCGCAGTACACCATGCACGCGCCATCGAGCACGCGCATCGAGCGCTCGACTTCAATCGTGAAGTCGACGTGACCCGGGGTGTCGATGATGTTGATGCGGTGTTCCGGATAGTTGCCGCCCATGCCCTTCCAGAAGGCGGTGGTAGCAGCGGACGTGATCGTGATGCCACGCTCCTGTTCCTGCTCCATCCAGTCCATCGTTGCTGCGCCGTCGTGGACTTCACCGATCTTGTGGTTCACACCGGTGTAAAACAGAATGCGCTCGGTCGTCGTCGTTTTGCCGGCGTCGATGTGAGCGCTAATACCGATATTGCGGTAGCGCTCGATAGGAGTCTTGCGAGCCACTTTGATCCTCTACTGGGATGACACGATGCAGCCCTGCTGCATCGTGCTTCAACACAAACGGGCGAGGCGCCTGAAAAGCGCACCCGCCCGGAATTTATTTCCGCAAACAGCCCAGCCAGGCGCTTAGAAACGGAAATGCGAGAACGCGCGGTTGGCTTCTGCCATGCGGTGAACTTCGTCGCGCTTCTTCATCGCGCCGCCACGGCCTTCGGCCGCTTCGGAGAGTTCACCTGCCAGGCGCAGAGCCATCGACTTCTCGCTACGCTTCTTCGCAGCCTCGCGCAGCCAGCGCATCGCCAATGCCATACGACGCGACGGGCGCACTTCGACCGGAACTTGATAGTTGGCACCACCAACGCGGCGGCTCTTCACTTCGACCACCGGCTTCACGTTGTTGAGCGCAACCGTGAACACTTCCAGCGGGTCCTTGCCACCCTTGGTCTGGATCTGTTCGAATGCGCCATAAACGATGCGCTCTGCGACCGACTTCTTGCCGGACAGCATCAGCATGTTCATGAACTTGGCTACATCAACGTTGCCGAACTTCGGATCCGGCAACACTTCCCGCTTGGGGACTTCGCGACGACGCGGCATGATTCTTCCTTTACCTGTTCAGTTGGAGCTGGTTCCAGCCCCGCGGCCACCAACAAACCCGATCACATCTTTACGACTAACCAGCTTGGCCGGGTGACCACTTACTCGACAGCACCGGCAATCCGGCACTCCCGCCTTGACCGCCCTTGGGCGATCCCTGATCAAAAACTGCTTACTTGGCAGCCTTTGCACGCTTCGCGCCGTACTTCGAGCGCGCTTGCTTACGGTCCTTGACGCCCTGGGTATCCAGCGAGCCGCGAACCATGTGGTAACGCACACCCGGCAAGTCCTTCACACGGCCGCCACGGATCAGCACAACCGAGTGTTCCTGCAGGTTGTGGCCTTCACCGCCGATGTACGAAATCACTTCGAAGCCGTTCGTCAGACGAACCTTGGCGACCTTACGGAGTGCCGAGTTCGGCTTCTTCGGCGTCGTCGTGTACACACGGGTGCACACGCCGCGACGCTGGGGGCAGTCCTGCAGGGCCGGGCTCTTGCTCTTCGTCGTTTCCGACTGACGGCCTTTGCGAACCAGTTGGTTGATGGTTGGCATTGTTTATTCCTGAAATTGAACAAAATCTGCACATCGATTTCGGGCAAAGCGAGAATCGACGCACAGTTGACTTCCGAACCGGCGATACGGGACGCGAACCTTCGAACGCGACTCGGCCCACCGAATACCGGAACCCAGCATCATATTCCGGAAATGCCAACTAAGTCAACGGCTTGCGTGATTCGCCAGTGACACGGGCGGTTTACCGGAAGGGTCGGAACAGCTGTGTCACGCCGATTCGACGACGTCGATGATCTCGTCGCCGAAGCGTTCGAGCTTGCGCACGCCCATGCCGGGGATATGGCGCAGGTCATCGATCGTTTCCGGCGCGTTGCGCGCGATTTCGGCCAGCGTCGCGTCGTGGAAGATCACGTAGGCCGGCACGCCGTCGGACTTCGCGGTTTCCGCGCGCCAGGCGCGCAGCGCGTCCCAGCGGGCGCGCTCGCGCGTGCCCATGCCGGCCGTCGGGTCAACACGCGTGCCGCTGCGGCTCGACGACTGACGCGAGCGCTGCGGCTTCACGTAGCGGCGCAGCGTGACCTTCTCGTCGTTCTTCAGCACCGGCTTCGCGGCCTCGGTGAGCATGAGCGCGCCGAACCCGCCATGATCGACCGCCAGATAGCCGTACGCGACGAGCTGCCGGAAAATCGCGCGCCATTCGGGTTCGGATAGCGACGCGCCGATCCCGAACGTGCTGAGCTGATCGTGGCCGCGCTGCAACACCTTCTCGGTACGGCCGCCGCGCAGGATTTCGATCAGATGGCTCGAGCCGAAATTGAAGCCGCTCGCGCGCTGCGCGCGGAACACGCACGACAGCGCCATCTGGGCCTCGCGCGTCGCGTCCCACGAATCGGGCGGCTCGAGGCACGTGTCGCAGTTGCCGCACGGCTGGCTCGCCTCGCCGAAGTAGTTCAGCAGCCGCACGCGCCGGCACGAGATCGTCTCGCACAGCCCGAGCAGCGCGTCGAGCTTCGACGTCTGCACGCGCTTGTGCGCGTCGTCCGCATCGGACTCGTCGATCATCTTGCGCTGCTGCACGACGTCGCCGAGGCCATACGCCATCCACGCGTTCGCCGGCATCCCGTCGCGGCCGGCGCGGCCGGTTTCCTGGTAATAGCCTTCGACGCTCTTCGGCAAATCGAGGTGCGCAACGAAGCGCACGTCGGGCTTGTCGATGCCCATCCCGAACGCGATCGTCGCGCACATCACGATGCCTTCCTCGCGCTGGAACATTTCCTGGTGCTTCTGCCGCACCTCGAACTCCATCCCCGCGTGGTATGGCAGCGCGCGCACGCCCTGCGCCTTCAGCCACTCGGCCGTTTCCTCGACCTTGCGGCGCGACAGGCAGTACACGACGCCCGCGTCGGTCGTGCCGTCCGCGTTCGTGTGCTCCGCGCGGATGAAGTCGAGCAGTTGCGAGCGCGCGTTGTCCTTCTCGACGATCCGGTAGCGGATGTTCGGACGGTCGAAGCTCGACACGAACACGCGGGCGTCGTCGAGTGCAAGGCGATGGATGATCTCGTCGCGCGTGATCGCGTCGGCGGTGGCCGTCAGCGCGATGCGCGGCACCGACGGGAAGCGCTCGTGCAGCACCGACAGCTGGATGTATTCGGGACGGAAGTCGTGCCCCCATTGCGACACGCAGTGCGCCTCGTCGATCGCGAACAGGCCGATCTTCGCGCGCTCGAGCAACTCGAGGAAGCGGCCGGTCATCAGCCGCTCGGGCGCGACATACAGCAGGTCGATCTCGCCTTCGCGCAGCGCGCGCTCGGTCGCCGCGGCTTCGGCGCCGGATAGCGTCGAGTTCAGATAGGCCGCACGCACGCCGACTTCGCTGAGCGCGGCAACCTGATCCTGCATCAGCGCGATCAGCGGCGACACGACGATGCCCGCGCCCTGCCCGGCCTCGCGGCGCAGCAGCGCCGGAATCTGGTAACACAACGACTTGCCGCCACCGGTCGGCATCAGCACGAGGCAATCGCCGCCGCCGGCGACGTGTTCGACGATCTCGCCCTGCTGGCCGCGAAATGCGGGATAACCAAAGACTTCGTCGAGGATTTCGAGGGCGCGGGACATGAATGAGAACGAGGACGGCAGAATGATGACCGCAATTTTAACAACCCGCTCGCGCAGCGCGCGGCGAATCGTGCAACGTTGGCCAATCGGACAGGGTTCGTGCGCGCGCATGACGGGCCTGCGCAAGCGTGCCGCAAGCCCGTCATGCACGTGAGCGACGGATAAAAAAAACCGCCCGGCGGACCGGGCGGTTTCGATGACAGCGAAGTCGGCAACGTGAGGCGGCTCGCGCCGCCCCCGCGCTTACTCGGCTGCCGGGTGTTGCGGTTCTTCCGCCGGCGCGCTCGGCGTGCCGAAGTCGAATGCCTCTTCCGCTGCGATCTGATCGAAACGCTCGCGGTCGGACATCTCCTTCGCCTTGCGTGCCTTGTGGAACGCGAGACCCGTACCGGCCGGGATCAGGCGGCCGACGATCACGTTTTCCTTCAGGCCGCGCAGATCGTCGCGCTTGCCCATGATCGCCGCTTCGGTCAGCACGCGGGTCGTTTCCTGGAACGATGCCGCGGAGATGAACGAGTCGGTCGACAGCGACGCCTTCGTGATACCGAGGAGCACGTTGTCGTACGAAGCCGGGCGCTTGTCCTCGGCGATCATGCGATCGTTCTCGTCCAGCATGTCGGAACGCTCGACCTGTTCGCCCGGGATGAAGCGCGTATCGCCGTTGTCGGTGATCTGCACACGACGCAGCATCTGGCGAACGATCACCTCGATGTGCTTGTCGTTGATCTTCACGCCCTGCAGACGATACACGTCCTGCACTTCGTCGACGATGTAGCGCGACAGCGCCTCGATACCCTGCAGACGCAGGATGTCGTGCGGATCGGCCGGGCCGTCCACGATCATTTCGCCCTTGTTGACGACCTGAGCATCGTGGACCAGCACCTGCTTTTCCTTCGCGATCAGGAACTCGTGCTGGTTGCCTTCGAGGTCCGTGATGACGAGACGCTGCTTGCCCTTCGTGTCCTTGCCGAACGACGTCGTACCGGTGACTTCCGCGAGAATGCCGGCATCCTTCGGCGAACGCGCTTCGAACAGTTCCGCCACCCGCGGCAGACCGCCGGTAATGTCACGCGTCTTCTGCGCTTCGGTCGGGATACGTGCAAGCACTTCACCCACCTGCACTTGCTGGCCGTCCTTCACGGTGATCAGTGCGCCGACCTGGAAGCCGATCTGCACTGCGTGCTCCGTGCCCGGGATCTTCACTTCGTCGCCGTTCGCGTCGAGCAGTTTCACCTGCGGACGCACGCTCTTCGAAGCTTGCGAACCACGACGCTTCACGTCGATCACGACCAGCGTCGACAGGCCGGTCACGTCGTCGATCTGCTTCGCGACGGTCACGCCTTCCTCGACGTTCTCGAACTTCACCGTACCGCCATACTCGGTGATGATCGGACGCGTCAGCGGATCCCAGGTGGCGAGCTGCGTGCCTGCCTTGATCGATGCGCCGTCGAGCTGCAGCAGCGTCGCGCCGTACGGCACTTTGTGACGCTCGCGCTCGCGACCGATATCGTCGGTGATCATCGCCTCGCCCGAGCGCGAAATGACGATCTGCTCGCCCTTCGCGTTCGTCACGTAGCGCATCGTCGCCGTGAAACGCACGATACCGTTGCTCTTCGCTTCGACCGACGACGCCACTGCCGCACGCGATGCCGCACCACCGATGTGGAACGTACGCATGGTCAGCTGCGTGCCCGGTTCACCGATCGACTGTGCCGCGATCACGCCGACGGCTTCGCCGACGTTCACGAGCGAGCCGCGGCCGAGGTCACGGCCGTAGCAGGCCGCGCACAGGCCGTAACGCGTTTCGCAGGTCAGCGGCGTGCGCACGCGCACTTCGTCGATGCCGAGGCGTTCGATTTCCTCGACCGCCGTTTCGTCGAGCAGCGTGCCCGATTCGTACAGCGTTTCCTGCGTTTCCGGGTTCACGACGTCCGCGACCGCGACGCGGCCGAGGATACGGTCGCGCAGCGCCTCGACAACTTCACCGCCTTCGACCAGTGCCTTCATCGCGACGCCGTTCGACGTGCCGCAATCGTCCTCGACCACCACCAGATCCTGCGTGACGTCGACGAGACGACGGGTCAGGTAACCCGAGTTCGCGGTCTTCAGTGCCGTATCAGCCAGACCCTTACGTGCACCGTGGGTCGAGATGAAGTACTGCAACACGTTCAGGCCTTCGCGGAAGTTCGCGGTAATCGGCGTCTCGATAATCGAGCCGTCCGGCTTCGCCATCAGGCCTCGCATACCGGCCAGCTGACGAATCTGCACCGCCGAACCCCGGGCGCCCGAGTCGGCCATCATGTAGATCGAGTTGAACGACTCCTGGCGCGTCTCGTTGCCGTCGCGGTCCGTCACCGGCTCCGTCGACAGCTGCTCCATCATCGCCTTGCCGACCGCTTCCGACGTTGCCGACCAGATGTCGACCACGTTGTTGTAGCGTTCCTGCGCGGTGACGAGACCCGACATGTACTGGCGGTCGTACTCCTTCACCTTCTTCGCGGCGTCGCCGACGATCGTTTCCTTCTGCGGCGGCACGAGCATGTCGTCCACGCAGATCGAAATGCCGGCGCGTGTCGCGAGACGGAAACCCGACTGCATCAGCTGGTCGGCGAACACGACCGTCGCACGCAGACCGCACTTGCGGAATGCGGTGTTGATCAGGCGCGAGATTTCCTTCTTCTTCAGCGGCTTGTTCAGCACCGAGAACGGCAGGCCGTGCGGCAGGATCTCCGACAGGATCGCGCGACCGACGGTCGTCGCGTACAGCGAGATCTTCGGCACGAATTGCGGCGCGCCTTCCGACGTGTCCTCGTTGCGGACCATTTCGGTGATCCGCACGTTGACGCGCGATGCCAGTTCGACTTCCTTGTTCTCGTACGCGCGGATCACTTCCGACACGCCCGTGAACGACAGGCCTTCGCCCTTGCCGTTGACCGCTTCGCGGGTCGCGTAGTACAGACCCAGCACGATATCCTGCGACGGCACGATCGACGGATCGCCGTTGGCCGGGAACAGCACGTTGTTCGACGCCAGCATCAGCGTGCGTGCTTCCATCTGCGCTTCGAGCGACAGCGGCACGTGAACGGCCATCTGGTCACCGTCGAAGTCGGCGTTGAACGCCGCGCAGACGAGCGGGTGCAGCTGAATTGCCTTGCCTTCGATCAGCACCGGCTCGAACGCCTGGATACCGAGACGGTGCAGCGTCGGCGCACGGTTCAGCATCACCGGGTGCTCGCGGATCACCTCTTCGAGGATGTCCCACACCACCGGCGTCTGGTTCTCGACTTCCTTCTTCGCAGCCTTGATGGTCGTCGCGACGCCCATCACTTCCAGCTTGTTGAAGATGAACGGCTTGAACAGCTCGAGCGCCATCAGCTTCGGCAGACCGCACTGGTGCAGCTTCAGCGTCGGGCCGACCACGATGACCGAACGGCCCGAGTAGTCGACGCGCTTGCCCAGCAGGTTCTGACGGAAACGACCGCCCTTGCCCTTGATCATGTCGGCGAGCGACTTCAGCGGACGCTTGTTCGCGCCCGTCATCGCCTTGCCGCGACGACCGTTGTCGAGCAGCGAGTCGACGGCTTCCTGCAGCATCCGCTTTTCGTTGCGGACGATGATTTCAGGCGCCTTCAGCTCGAGCAGACGCTTCAACCGGTTGTTACGGTTGATCACGCGGCGATACAGGTCGTTCAGGTCCGACGTCGCGAAACGGCCGCCGTCCAGCGGCACGAGCGGACGCAGTTCCGGCGGCAGCACCGGCAGCACTTCGAGGATCATCCACTCGGGCTTGATGCCCGAGCGCTGGAATGCCTCGAGGACCTTCAGGCGCTTCGCATACTTCTTGATCTTCGCTTCCGAACCGGTGTTCTTCAGTTCGGTGCGCAGCGTCTCGACCTGCTCGTCGATGTTGATCGCGCGCAGCAGTTCACGCACGCCTTCCGCGCCCATTTCGGCACGGAATTCGTCGCCGTATTCCTCGACCTTGTTGTAGTAATCCTCTTCGGTCATGATCTGCCGCGCCTTCAGCGGCGTCATGCCCGGTTCGATCACCACGTACGCTTCGAAGTACAGCACGCGTTCGATGTCGCGCAGCGTCATGTCGAGCACCATGCCCAGACGCGACGGCAGCGACTTCAGGAACCAGATGTGCGCGACCGGCGATGCCAGCTCGATGTGGCCCATCCGTTCGCGACGCACCTTCGCCAGCGTCACTTCGACGCCGCACTTCTCGCAGATCACGCCGCGGTGCTTCAGACGCTTGTACTTGCCGCACAGGCACTCGTAGTCCTTGATCGGCCCGAAGATCTTCGCGCAGAACAGACCATCGCGTTCCGGTTTGAACGTACGGTAGTTGATGGTCTCCGGCTTCTTCACTTCACCGAACGACCACGAACGGATCTTGTCCGGCGAGGCCAGACCGATCTTGATCGCGTCGAAAACTTCTTCCTGTTGGACTTGCTTGAATAGATCGAGCAGAGCTTTCATTGCTTTCTCTCCGTAGTCCGATTAATTGCGGTCGAGATCGATGTCGATACCGAGCGAGCGGATTTCCTTCACGAGCACGTTGAAGGATTCCGGCATGCCTGCATCGATCACGTGATCGCCCTTGACGAGGTTCTCGTAAACCTTCGTCCGGCCGTTCACGTCGTCCGACTTCACCGTCAGCATTTCCTGCAGCACATAGGACGCGCCGTACGCTTCGAGTGCCCACACTTCCATTTCACCGAAACGCTGGCCACCGAACTGCGCCTTACCACCCAGCGGCTGCTGCGTGACGAGCGAGTACGGGCCCGTCGAACGCGCGTGCATCTTGTCGTCGACCAGGTGGTGCAGCTTCAGGTAGTGCATGTAGCCAAGCGTCACGCGACGTTCGAACATTTCACCCGTGCGGCCGTCGTACAGGCGGACCTGGTTCTTCGACGGGTTCATGCCGAGCTGTTCCGCGATGTCGTCCGGGAACGCGAGGTCGAGCATCTTGCTCATTTCTTCCTCGGTCGCACCGTCGAACACCGGCGTTGCGAACGGCACGCCTTCGCGCAGGTTCTTCGCGAGTTCGAGGATCTCGTCGTCGGTGAAGCTTTCCAGATCTTCCTGGCGGCCCGAATCGTTGTAGATCTTCGTCAGGAATACGCGCATTTCCTCGATCTTCGCCTGACGCTGCAGCATTTCGCCGATACGCCAGCCGAGGCCCTTCGCGGCCCAGCCGAGGTGCACTTCCAGAACCTGACCCACGTTCATCCGCGACGGCACGCCGAGCGGGTTCAGCACGACGTCTGCCGGACGGCCGTCGGCCATGTACGGCATGTCTTCGATCGGAACGATCTTCGACACGACACCCTTGTTACCGTGACGGCCTGCCATCTTGTCGCCAGGCTGCAGACGGCGCTTCACCGCGAGGTATACCTTGACCATCTTCAGCACGCCCGGCGGCAGTTCGTCGCCTTGCGTGAGCTTCTTGCGCTTCTCTTCGAACGCGAGGTCGAACTGGTGACGCTTCTCTTCGATCGAGTTCTTGATCGCTTCGAGCTGTGCCGCTGCTTCGTCGTCCGCGAGGCGGATGTCGAACCAGTGGTAGTGATCGAGGTCTTCCAGGTAAGCCTGGTCGATCTTCGTGCCCTTCGCGAGCTTCTTCGGGCCGCCGTTCGCGACCTTGCCCACCAGCATGCGTGCGAGACGCTGGAACGCGTCGCCTTCCACGATGCGCAGCTGGTCGTTCAGGTCGAGACGGTAGCGCTTCAGTTCGTCGTCGATGATCTGTTGCGCACGCTTGTCGCGCTGGATGCCTTCACGCGTGAACACCTGGACGTCGATCACGGTGCCGCTCATGCCCGACGGCACGCGCAGCGACGTGTCCTTCACGTCCGAAGCCTTCTCGCCGAAGATCGCGCGCAGCAGCTTCTCTTCCGGCGTCAGCTGGGTCTCGCCCTTCGGCGTGACCTTGCCGACCAGCACGTCGCCTGCTTCGACTTCAGCACCGATGTACACGATGCCCGATTCGTCGAGACGGCCGAGCTGGACTTCCGCCAGGTTCGAGATGTCGCGCGTGATTTCTTCCGGCCCGAGCTTCGTGTCGCGTGCAACGACGTTCAGCTCCTCGATGTGGATCGACGTGTAGCGATCGTCGGCCACGACCTTCTCCGAGATCAGGATCGAGTCCTCGAAGTTGTAGCCGTTCCACGGCATGAACGCGATCAGCATGTTCTGGCCGAGCGCGAGCTCGCCCAGGTCCGTCGAGGCGCCATCGGCCAGCACGTCGCCGCGCGAGACCTTGTCGCCCATCTTCACGATCGGACGCTGGTTGATGTTCGTGTTCTGGTTCGAACGCGTGTACTTGATCAGGTTGTAGATGTCGACACCGACTTCACCCGCGACCGCTTCGTCGTCGTTCACGCGAATCACGATACGGCCTGCGTCGACGTAGTCGACGACACCGCCACGGAACGCCTGAACCGTCGTGCCCGAGTCGACCGCGCAGGTACGCTCGATGCCCGTACCGACGACCGGCTTCTCCGGACGCAGACACGGCACGGCCTGACGCTGCATGTTCGAGCCCATCAGTGCACGGTTCGCGTCGTCGTGCTCGAGGAACGGGATCAGCGAAGCTGCGACCGACACGATCTGCGACGGCGCGACGTCCATGTACTGGATGCGATCCGGCGTGACCATCATCGTTTCGCCGGCTTCACGCGACGACACGAGTTCGTCGATCAGCTGGCCGTTCTCGTCGATCGCGGCGTTCGCCTGCGCGATCATGTAACGACCTTCTTCGATCGCCGACAGGTAGTCGATCTGGTCGGTCACCTTGCTGTCCACGACCTTGCGGTACGGCGTCTCGAGGAAGCCGTACTCGTTCAGGTGCGCGTACAGTGCGAGCGAGTTGATCAGACCGATGTTCGGACCTTCCGGCGTTTCGATCGGGCACACGCGGCCATAGTGGGTCGGGTGCACGTCACGCACTTCGAAGCCTGCGCGCTCGCGCGTCAGACCGCCCGGGCCCAGTGCGGAAACACGGCGCTTGTGCGTGATTTCCGACAGCGGGTTGGTCTGGTCCATGAACTGCGACAGCTGTGACGAACCGAAGAACTCGCGGATCGCCGACGAAATCGGCTTCGAGTTGATCAGGTCGTGCGGCATCAGGTTTTCGCTTTCGGCCTGGCCGAGGCGTTCCTTGACCGCGCGCTCGACACGCACGAGACCCGCGCGGAACTGGTTTTCCGCCAGTTCGCCGACGCAACGCACGCGACGGTTGCCAAGGTGGTCGATGTCGTCGACTTCACCCTTGCCGTTGCGCAGCTCGACGAGAATCTTGATCGTCGCGAGAATGTCGTCGTCCTGCAGCGTCATCGGGCCGGTGATCTCGTCACGGCTGACGCGGCGGTTGAACTTCATACGGCCGACCTTCGACAGGTCGTACGCTTCTTCGCTGTAGAACAGACGGTTGAACAGGGCCTCGACCGCTTCTTCGGTCGGCGGCTCGCCCGGACGCATCATGCGGTAGATCGCGATACGCGCGGCCGTCTTGTCGGTCGTTTCGTCGACACGCAGCGTCGACGAGATGTACGGACCCTGATCCAGATCGTTCGTGTAGAGCGTCTGGATGTCCTTGATGTCCGCTTCGCGCAGCTTCTCGAGCACGCTTTCCGTGACTTCGTCGTTCGCGCTCGCGATCACTTCGCCGGTATCGCCGTCGACGACGTTCTTCGCCAGCACGCGGCCGAGGAGATAGTCTTCCGGCACCGAGATGAACTTGGTCTTCGCGGCTTCGAGGTCGCGAATGTGCTTCGCGTTGATCCGCTTGTCTTTCTGGACGATGACCTTGCCGTCACGATCCGTGATGTCGAAGCGCGCGACTTCACCACGCAGGCGCTCGGGCACGAACTCGAGTTGCGCGCCTTCGCCCATCAGCGTGAAGTTGTCGAACACGAAGAAGTTCGCGAGGATCTGTTCCGGCGTGAGGCCGATGGCCTTCAGCAGGATCGTGACCGGCATCTTGCGGCGACGGTCGACGCGGAAGTACAGGATGTCCTTCGGATCGAATTCGAAGTCGAGCCACGAGCCGCGGTACGGAATGATCCGTGCCGAGAACAGCAGCTTGCCCGAGCTGTGCGTCTTACCCTTGTCGTGTTCGAAAAACACGCCCGGCGAACGGTGCAGCTGCGAGACGATGACACGCTCGGTGCCGTTGATGACGAACGAGCCCGTCGGCGTCATGAGCGGCATTTCGCCCATGTACACTTCCTGCTCTTTCACTTCCTTGACGACCGGCTTGTTCGGCGATTCCTTGTCGAGGATGACAAGGCGGACCTTCGCGCGCAGCGCGGAGCAGTACGTCAGGCCGCGCTGCTGGCATTCCTTGATGTTGAATGCCGGCGCGGACAACGCATAGCTCACGAACTCGAGGCGCGCAAAGCCGTTGTGCGAAACAATGGGAAATACCGATGTGAATGCGGCCTGCAAACCTTCAGGCTTGCGTTGCGTGCCAAGCACATCGGCTTGCAGAAACGTGCTGAATGATTCAAGCTGGGTAGCCAGCAAGAACGGAACTTGGTGAACGATGGGGCGCTTCGCGAAACTCTTGCGAATGCGCTTCTTCTCGGTGAAGGAATATTGCATACGATCTCCGAATCACGGCGGGTGCTATCGAGGCGGAATACCTGGACGTTTCAAACCCGAGTGTTCACCGACTGAGACCCGATGGCCGTCCGACGGCTTGAACGAGCCGAGAAGCTTGGTGGTTGGCCGCTACCAACCGCTGGCTGACGGCAGCGGATGCCTGTGTTGCCCGCTACCCGACCAAACTTGCCTTCTGCAGTCGCTTCAGAAGACAAAGAGAAACGCCAATCGTGACCATTGACAACGATTTGGCGGTTTTCTTTGGCTTCTGGGGCCGATTATTCGGGCTCCCAAAAGAGTGCCAGAATAACGTCCCCACAAAGCACAAAAAGGCCGGCGGTGAAAATACCGCCAGCCTTCGCACAGCGCGTCGAAACTTACTTGACTTCGACCTTCGCGCCAGCTTCTTCCAGCTTCTTCTTGGCTTCTTCAGCAGCAGCCTTGTCGACGCCTTCCTTGACAGCCTTCGGTGCGCCGTCAACGACGTCCTTCGCTTCCTTCAGGCCCAGGCCCGTCAGTTCGCGAACTGCCTTGATGACTGCAACCTTGTTGCTGCCTGCTTCAGCCAGGACGACCGTGAATTCGGTCTTCTCTTCTGCAGCAGCAGCAGCGCCGCCGCCTGCCGGGCCAGCGACTGCCACTGCAGCTGCCGACACGCCAAACTTCTCTTCGAACGCCTTGACCAGTTCGTTCAGTTCCAGAACGGTCATCCCTTCGACTGCTGCCAGGATGTCTTCTTTTGCGATTGCCATTTGAAATACTCCTAAATTGAATTCGGATACAGCCAGCGATCAGTAACGCTGATGCACGTTCGCTTACGCAGCTTCCGCTTGCTTCTTCTCGGCGAGCGCGGCCAGGGCACGCGCGAAGCCCGAAACAGGCGATTGCATAACGAACAGCAGCTTCGAGAGCAGTTCTTCGCGGCTCGGGATGCTTGCCAGCGCTTGCACGCCAGCCTTGTCCATCACCTTGCCATCGAACGCACCAGCCTTGATGACCAACTTGTCATTGCTCTTGCTGAAGTCGTTGACGACCTTAGCAGCAGCAATTGCATCTTCCGAGATGCCGTAGATCAGGGGACCAGTCATCTGCTCTGCCAGCGGAGCAAAAGGCGTACCTTCAACAGCGCGACGCGCCAGCGTGTTCTTCAACACGCGCAGGTAAACCTGTTGCTCACGCGCTTTCGCGCGCAGCTTGGTCAGATCGCCAACCGCAATTCCACGATACTCAGCCAGCACAACGGTCTGGGCCTTCGCGACTTGCGCGGAAACCTCAGCGACGACGGCTTGCTTGTCTTCTCTATTAAGCGGCACGGTTAGCCTCCAGAAACGATACGTTCGGCGCGGCCGGCATGGCCGAAACCTCACGCACCTCGTTCAACAACGGCGTCCGACCTCGTTAGGAGTATTTCCACCTCACGCCGTGAATCACTTCACGGCCTGCGGCTTCACCACTGCAAAACTTTTTCGGGTTCGCCATCTGCGTTGGCTTGAATTAAGGGATCGCCTGCCTGCTGCGTCCCACCAACGGTCTTTGATAACCGGTTGCCCGCCCTACTGCACGAACAACCGCCCAAAGCCCATGTAGGCCGCTTCGCGAACGAAGCAGCCCGAATACTTTCTTACGCTGCCAGCGTAGCCTGGTCGACACGCACGCCGACGCCCATCGTGCTCGACAGTGCGATCTTGCGCAGGTAGACACCCTTGCTCGTTGCCGGCTTCGCCTTCTGCAGCGCTTCGATCAGCGCCGACAGGTTCGAACGCAGTGCGGTCGATTCGAACGATGCACGGCCGATGGTAGCGTGGATGATACCGGCCTTGTCGACACGGAATTGCACCTGACCAGCCTTTGCGTTCTTGACTGCAGTCGCGACGTCCGGCGTGACCGTGCCGACCTTCGGGTTCGGCATCAGGCCGCGCGGGCCGAGGATCTGACCGAGCGTACCAACGATACGCATCGTGTCCGGCGAAGCGATCACGATATCGAAGTCCATCTGGCCAGCCTTGATCTGCTCTGCCAGGTCTTCCATACCGACGATTTCCGCACCCGCTGCACGAGCCTGCTCGGCCTTCTCGCCTTGCGCGAACACGGCAACGCGAACCGACTTGCCCGTACCTGCCGGCAGAACGACCGAACCACGAACGACCTGGTCCGACTTCTTCGCGTCGATGCCGAGCTGAACTGCGACGTCGATCGATTCGTTGAACTTTGCGCTCGCGCATTCCTTCACGAGTGCCAGTGCGTCTTCGATCGCGTACAGCTTCTGACGGTCGACCTTGGCGGCAAATGCCTGACGGCGCTTGGAGATCTTAGCCATTTACACGCCCTCCACAGTGATGCCCATCGAGCGTGCGCTACCAGCGATGGTGCGAACGGCTGCGTCCAGATCAGCTGCCGTAAGATCCGGCATCTTGGTCTTCGCGATTTCTTCGGCTTGAGCGCGCGTGATCGAACCGACCTTGTCGGTGTGCGGCTTGCTCGAGCCCTTGTCCACCTTCGCCGCCTTCTTGATCAGGACGGTCGCCGGCGGCGTCTTCATCACGAACGTGAAGCTCTTGTCAGCGTATGCCGTGATGACCACCGGCACCGGCAGACCCGGCTCCATGCCTTGAGTCTGCGCGTTGAACGCCTTGCAGAACTCCATGATGTTCAGGCCGCGCTGGCCCAGTGCCGGACCGACCGGCGGCGACGGGTTGGCTTTACCTGCAGGAATCTGCAGCTTGATAAAGCCGACAATTTTCTTTGCCATTTGTAAACCTCGTTGGAACGCCAGTTAGCGTTCGGTGAGTGATAACGCGCGTTCGCCGCTGGCTACTGACGCTCCTCAACGGTCATGACGCGGACCGTAAGCGCGAAGGTGGGCAGCCGAGGCTGCCCACCGAATCGGGATCAAACTTTTTCGACCTGGCCGAACTCGAGTTCGACAGGAGTGGAGCGGCCAAAGATGGTGACCGACACACGTACGCGCGATTTTTCGTAGTTGACTTCCTCGACCGTGCCGTTGAAGTCCGTGAACGGGCCTTCCTTGACACGCACCATCTCGCCAACTTCGAACAGGGTCTTCGGCCGCGGCTTCTCGACGCCTTCCTGCATCTGCGACATGATCTTCTCGACTTCCTTGGGGGAAATCGGAGTCGGGCGGTTACGCGCACCGCCGACGAAACCCGTGACCTTCGCCGTGTTCTTCACGAGGTGCCACGTTTCGTCCGTCATTTCCATTTCCACCAGCACGTAGCCGGGGAAGAAACGACGCTCGGTTACAGCCTTGTGGCCGCCTTTGACTTCGACCACTTCTTCGGTCGGAACCAGGATCTGACCGAATTTGTCCTGCATGCCAGCGCGTTCGATGCGCTCTTGAAGCGCGCGTTGCACGCTCTTCTCCATACCGGAGTAGGCGTGCACGACGTACCAACGCTTTCCGCTCGGGGATGCCGGAGTATCGCTCATATCATTTCCAACCCAGAATCGCCGAGAAAATCACCCATTCGATCGATTTGTCACTCAACCAGAGGAAAATCGCCATCACGAGCACGAAACCGAACACGACGAGTGTGGTTTGCGTTGCTTCCTTGCGGGTGGGCCAAACGACCTTGCGGACTTCCTTGTACGAATCCTTGGCAAAGGCGATGAGGCTTTTGCCAGGTGCGGACATCAGACCGACGGCCACGCCGGCGATGATACCTACCGCCAATGCGGCACCGCGGACATACCACTGCTGGTTGGCCAGCCAGAAGAAGCCCACGAATCCGGCCAAGACCAGCAATACGCCCAGGGCCAGCATCAGCTTATCGCCGGAGGTATTTACAGTTTCGACGGATGGATTCGCCATAACACCTTAAAACAAATGCCACGTAGGATACGTGGCGATTTTTTGGCAGGGGCAGAGGGAATCGAACCCCCAACCTTCGGTTTTGGAGACCGACGCTCTGCCAGTTGAGCTATACCCCTAAACCATGTTGGGGCCGGCTGCTGCCAGCCCCAAAACTGTCGATCAACGAATAACTGGCTTACTCGATGATCTTGGCGACGACGCCCGCACCGACGGTACGGCCGCCTTCGCGGATTGCGAAGCGCAGGCCTTCTTCCATCGCGATCGGAGCGATCAGCTTCACCGTGATCGACACGTTGTCGCCCGGCATCACCATTTCCTTGTCCTTCGGCAGCTCGATCGAGCCCGTCACGTCCGTCGTACGGAAGTAGAACTGCGGACGGTAGTTGTTGAAGAACGGCGTGTGACGGCCGCCTTCGTCCTTGCTCAGCACGTACACTTCAGCCGTGAAGTGCGTGTGCGGCGTGATCGAACCCGGCTTCGCCAGAACCTGGCCACGCTCCACGTCTTCACGCTTCGTGCCGCGCAGCAGGATACCGACGTTGTCGCCTGCCTGACCTTGGTCCAGCAGCTTGCGGAACATTTCAACGCCCGTGCAGGTCGTCTTCACCGTCGGCTTGATACCGACGATTTCGATTTCTTCGCCGACCTTCACGATGCCGCGCTCGACACGACCCGTCACAACCGTACCACGGCCCGAGATCGAGAACACGTCTTCCACCGGCATCAGGAACGCGCCATCAACTGCACGCTCCGGCGTCGGGATGTACGTGTCCAGCGCGTCGGCCAGGCTCATGATCGCCACTTCGCCCAGCTCGCCCGTGTCGCCTTCCAGCGCCAGCTTCGCCGAACCCTTCACGATCGGCGTGTCGTCGCCCGGGAAGTCGTACTTCGACAGGAGTTCGCGAACTTCCATCTCGACCAGCTCGAGCAGTTCAGCGTCGTCCACCATGTCGCACTTGTTCAGGAACACGATGATGTACGGAACGCCAACCTGACGTGCCAGCAGGATGTGCTCACGCGTCTGCGGCATCGGGCCGTCTGCTGCCGAGCAAACCAGGATCGCGCCGTCCATCTGTGCCGCGCCCGTGATCATGTTCTTCACATAGTCAGCGTGGCCCGGGCAGTCGACGTGTGCGTAGTGGCGGTTAGCCGTTTCGTACTCGACGTGTGCCGTGTTGATCGTGATGCCGCGCGCCTTTTCTTCCGGTGCCGCGTCGATCTGGTCGTAGGCCTTCGCTTCGCCGCCGAACTTCTTCGTCAGCACCGTCGTGATCGCTGCCGTCAGCGTCGTCTTGCCGTGGTCAACGTGACCAATCGTACCAACGTTGACGTGCGGCTTGGTCCGCTCAAATTTACC
>NZ_JBQEON010000060.1:0-21194 GCF_052045245.1 Burkholderia sp. 22313 | reverse complement strand
GGCAAGACCGCAGTCGTCACGGGCGCCGCAAGCGGCATCGGCAAGGAAATCGCGCTGGAGCTCGCGAAAGCGGGCGCGGCCGTCGCGATCGCCGACCTGAACCAGGACGGCGCGAACGCGGTTGCCGACGAGATCAACAAGGCAGGCGGCAAGGCGATCGGCGTCGCGATGGACGTGACCAGCGAGGAAGCGGTCAACAGCGGCATCGACAAGGTGGCCGCCGCATTCGGCTCGATCGACATCCTCGTGTCGAACGCGGGCATCCAGATCGTCAACCCGATCGAGAACTATTCGTTTTCCGACTGGAAGAAGATGCAGGCGATCCACGTCGACGGCGCGTTCCTGACGACGAAGGCCGCGCTCAAGCACATGTACAAGGACGATCGCGGCGGCGTCGTGATCTACATGGGCTCGGTGCACTCGCACGAGGCGTCGCCGCTGAAGTCGGCGTACGTGACGGCCAAGCACGGGCTGCTGGGCCTCGCGCGCGTGCTGGCGAAGGAAGGCGCGAAGCACAACGTGCGCTCGCACGTCGTGTGTCCGGGCTTCGTGCGCACGCCGCTGGTCGACAAGCAGATTCCGGAGCAGGCGAAGGAGCTCGGCATCAGCGAAGAGGACGTGATCAAGAAGGTGATGCTCGGCAACACGGTCGACGGCGTGTTCACGACGGTACAGGACGTCGCGCAGACGGTGCTGTTCCTGTCGGCGTTCCCGAGCGCCGCGCTCACGGGCCAGTCGTTCGTCGTCAGCCACGGCTGGTTCATGCAGTAACCGGCTCGGCCACGGGCGGGCGGGACATACGCTGCTCGAGCGGGGATTTGCCCCGGCCGGTCCGGCAGGACAGCATAAAAAACGCGCTCCGAGGAGCGCGTTCTTGTTTCGGCAGGGCGGGCCGGTGACGGCTGCCGCCCGCTGACACCGACTTACTTCAGGACCGCGGCGACTGCATTCGCAACCGCGTCGAGGTTGCGCGTGTTCAGCGCTGCCACGCAGATCCGGCCCGTGCCGACTGCATAGATGCCGAACTCTTCACGCAGGCGATCGACTTGCGCCGAGGTCAGGCCCGAATACGAGAACATCCCGCGCTGCGCGTTGATGAAGCTGAAGTCGCGATCGACGCCGCTCGCCTTCAGGCGCTCGACGAGACCATTGCGCATCGCGCGGATGCGGTCGCGCATTTCGCCGAGTTCCTGCACCCACGAAGCGTGCAGTTCCGGCGACGCGAGCACGGCCGCGACAACGGCGCCGCCGTGAGTCGGCGGGTTCGAGTAGTTCGTGCGGATCACGCGCTTCAGTTGCGACAGCACGCGCGTGGCTTCTTCCTTGCTCGACGTGATGATCGACAGCGCGCCGACGCGCTCGCCGTACAGCGAGAACGACTTCGAGAACGACGACGACACGAACGCGTTCAGGTCGGCCGCGGCAAACAGACGCACGGCGGCGGCATCGGCCTCGACGTTTTCGCCGAAGCCCTGGTATGCGATGTCGAGGAACGGCACGAGGTTGCGCGCCTTCACGACGTCGACGACCTGCTGCCACTGCGCTTCGGTCAGGTCCACGCCGGTCGGGTTGTGGCAGCACGCGTGCAGCACGACGATCGTGCCTGCCGCATAGCCGTTCAGCGCCGACAGCATGCCTTCGAAGTTCACGCCGTTGGTTGCGGCGTCGTAGTACGGGTAGGCGACGACTTCGAAGCCGGCCGCTTCGAACAGTGCGCGGTGGTTTTCCCAGCTCGGATCGCTGATCGCGACCTTCACGTTCGGGTTCACGGTGCGCAGGAAATCGGCGCCGATCTTCAGTGCGCCCGTGCCGCCCAGTGCTTGCGCCGTGACCACGCGGCCCGCGGCGATCAGCGGCGAATCGTTGCCGAGCAGCAGCTTCTGCACCGCTGCGTCGTACGCGGCGATCCCGTCGATCGGCAGGTAGCCGCGCGGCAGGCCGGCGTCGACACGCGCCTTTTCGGCTTCGCGAACTGCGCGCAGCAGCGGAATCTTGCCTTCTTCGTTCGTGTACACACCGACGCCGAGGTTGACCTTGGTCGGGCGCGCATCGGCGTTGAAGGCTTCGTTCAGGCCCAGGATCGGGTCGCGGGGAGCAAGCTGGACAGCGGAGAAGAGCGACATGATGATTCGGCAGTAGTGAAAAGAGGGTCAGGCTTCCAGCCGGCGGGGCGGGCGCAGCGGATCGCGCGCCATCGGGCACGGCGCCGGGAAGCGCAGCAGCGTGACATTGTAGCGAATTCACGCTGCCGGAGGCGGCGATTGCGCGGCGAATCGCGATTTTGGCCGTCGTCGTGCGTCAGGAGCCGTCAGCGGTTCGCGGCGCAGCGAAGCGCTAGAATAGTTTTTTTGCCCACGCTCCGGCCGCACTCCATGTCCGAACATCACGCCGAAGTCGGCGACGCGCTCGACGAATCGAAATTCGTGACCTTCGAAGGGTCGCCGTTCCAGTTGTACCAGCCGTATCCGCCCGCCGGCGACCAGCCGACCGCGATCGACACGCTCGTCGAAGGTGTCGGCGACGGCCTCGCATTCCAGACGCTGCTCGGCGTGACCGGTTCGGGCAAGACCTTCACGATGGCCAATACGATCGCCCGGCTCGGCCGTCCGGCGATCGTGTTCGCGCCGAACAAGACGCTCGCCGCGCAGCTCTACGCGGAGTTCCGCGAATTCTTCCCGCGCAACGCGGTCGAGTACTTCGTCTCGTACTACGACTATTACCAGCCGGAAGCGTACGTGCCGCAGCGCGACCTGTTCATCGAGAAGGATTCGTCGATCAACGAACACATCGAGCAGATGCGGCTGTCGGCGACGAAGAGCCTGATGGAGCGGCGCGACGTCGTGATCGTCGCGACGGTGTCGGCGATCTACGGTATCGGCAACCCGTCCGAATACCACCAGATGATCCTGACGCTGCGCACCGGCGACAAGCTCGGCCAGCGCGACGTGATCGCGCGGCTGATCGCGATGCAGTACTCGCGCAACGAACAGGACTTCCAGCGCGGCACGTTCCGCGTGCGCGGCGACACGATCGACATCTTCCCGGCCGAGCACGCGGAGATGGCCGTGCGCGTCGAGCTGTTCGACGACGAGGTCGAGACGCTGCAACTGTTCGATCCGCTGACCGGGCGCGTGCGGCAGAAGATTCCGCGCTTCACCGTGTATCCGTCGTCGCACTACGTGACGCCGCGCGACACCGTGATGCGTGCGGTCGAGACGATCAAGGACGAATTGCGCGAGCGCCTCGAGTTCTTTTACGCCGACGGCAAGCTCGTCGAGGCGCAGCGCCTCGAGCAGCGCACGCGGTTCGACCTCGAGATGCTGCAGGAGCTCGGCTTTTGCAAGGGCATCGAGAACTACTCGCGGCATTTCTCGGGCGCCGCGCCCGGCGACCCGCCGCCGACGCTCGTCGACTACCTGCCGCCCGACGCGCTGATGCTGCTCGACGAATCGCACGTGCTGATCGGCCAGCTGAACGGCATGTACAACGGCGACCGCGCACGCAAGGAAAACCTCGTGAACTACGGTTTCCGGCTGCCGTCGGCGCTGGACAACCGGCCGCTCAAGTTCCCGGAATTCGAGCGCAAGATGCGCCAGGTGGTGTTCGTGTCGGCGACACCCGCCGACTACGAGAAGCGCGTGACGGGGCAGGTCGCCGAGCAGGTGGTGCGGCCGACCGGGCTCGTCGATCCGGAAATCGAAGTGCGCCCGGCCAGCTCGCAGGTCGACGACGTGCTGACCGAGATCAACGCGCGCGTGAATGCCGGCGAGCGCGTGCTGATCACCGTGCTGACGAAGCGGATGGCCGAGCAGCTCACCGAGTTCCTGGCCGACCACGGCGTCAAGGTACGCTACCTGCACAGCGACATCGATACGGTCGAGCGGGTCGAGATCATCCGCGACCTGCGGCTCGGCACGTTCGACGTGCTGGTCGGGATCAACCTGCTGCGCGAAGGCCTCGACATTCCGGAGGTGTCGCTCGTCGCGATTCTCGACGCGGACAAGGAAGGCTTCCTGCGCGCCGAGCGCTCGCTGATCCAGACGATCGGCCGCGCGGCGCGTAACGTGAACGGCAAGGCGATCCTGTACGCCGACAACATGACGGACTCGATGAAGCGCGCGATCGGCGAGACCGAGCGGCGCCGCGCAAAGCAGATCGCGCACAACGAGAAGATGGGCATCACGCCGCGCGGCGTCGTGAAGCGCATCAAGGACATCATCGATGGCGTCTATAACGCCGACGATGCGCGCGCCGAGCTGAAGGAAGCGCAGCAACGCGCGAAATTCGAGGACATGTCGGAAAAGCAGCTCGCGAAAGAGATCAAGCGTCTCGAAAAGCAGATGGCCGACTACGCGAAGAACCTCGAGTTCGAAAAGGCTGCGGCCACCCGCGACCAGCTCGCGCTGCTGCGCGAACGCGTGTTCGGCGCGAACGTGGGCGACCACGTCAACGGCGGCCGGTAAATCTTTCCAAACGTCACTGAAATGTTCCGGTAACACCGTTGTAAGCCTTGTTGGATCAGGGGTTTACACGGTGCCTCGTTTGTTCCGAAGCCGTTTCGGTGCTAAACTTCGCAAGTATTGAGAATAGTTCGCATTAGCGTTATTCATCGCGTTAGTGTTTTCGGCGAGCCGTCCCGGAGGGCGGTGCGCAGTGTGTCAGACAAATAACAAGGAGTGTCCATGTTGGGTTCTTCGTTCATCCGCACGTCGGTTGCGGTAGCGGCGGCGCTTGCCGCGATGTCGGCCTCGGCGGCCGAATATCCGATCGGCAAGCAGCAGATCCAGGGCGGCATGGAAATCGGCGCGGTGTACCTGCAGCCGATCACGATGGATCCGGAAGGGATGATGCGCAAGGCGTCGGATTCCGACATCCACCTCGAGGCGGACATCCACGCGGTCAAGAACAACCCGACGGGTTTCGCGGAAGGCGACTGGATGCCGTACCTGCAGGTCACGTACAAGCTGACGAAGCAGGGCGACACGAAGTGGAAGGCGGAAGGCGACCTGATGGGCATGGTCGCGAGCGACGGCCCGCACTACGGCGACAACGTGAAGCTCGCCGGCCCGGGCAAGTATCACCTGACGATGACCGTCAAGCCGCCGATGCAGTCGGGCCACATGGCGTTCGGCCGTCACGTCGACAAGGAAACGGGCGTGGGCGCGTGGTTCAAGCCCATTACCCTCGAGTACGACTTCCCGTTCGCCGGCATCGGCAAGAAGGGCGGGTATTGACCGGTTGCATCACGGACGGCGTGCTTCGGCGCGCCGTCGACGTAGAGAGCCCAGAATGAAATTTCCCCAGAAAATCGTCGCCGCAGCCGCCGCGCTGTGGCTCGCCGGCGCGGCGCATGCCGCCGATCTGCCGACGTTCAAGCTCGAGATGACGGACGGCAAGCTGAATCCCGCCCGCATCGAAGTCCCGGCCGGCCAGCGCTTCAAGATCGAGATCAGGAATACCGGCAAGGGTGCCGCTGAATTCGAGAGCGTGCAGTTGCGCAAGGAGAAGGTGCTTGCGCCGGGCGCCGATTCATTCGTGGTTGTCGCCCCGCTGTCGCCGGGCGAGTACAAGTTTTTCGACGATTTCCACCAGCAGGCGCAGGGCGTGATCGTCGCGAAGTAATGCGTTTTATCTGCGTGCGGGCGCACCACTGCGTTGCCCCGCGCGTCAGGAGGATTCAATGGGTCAGATCTTGTTCATCGTCTGGCGGGAGAGCGTCGAAGCGCTGCTCGTCGTCGGCATCCTCTATGCATGGCTGAAGAACGGTGACGACGACGCGCGCCGCGGCCTGCCGTTTCTGTGGACGGGCGTTGGCGTTGGCCTGCTGATGGCAGTCGGCCTCGGTGCCGCACTCGTCGGCTTTACCGAAGTGCTGTCCGGCGACGCGCAGGACTATTTCCAGACCGCGATGGTGCTGATCGCGTGTGTACTGATCGTGCAGATGGTGCTGTGGATGCGCCGCCACGGCCGCACGCTGAAGCGCGACATGGAGCAGTCGCTGCAGCAGAGTACGCGCGACTCGAACTGGTGGGGCGTCGCGGTGCTGGTCGCGCTCGCGATCGCACGCGAAGGCAGCGAGACCGTGATCTTCCTGTACGGCCTCGGTTTCGGCCAGTCGGGACATGTGGACGGCAGCCAGATGCTCGCGGTCGTGATCGGCCTCGGGCTCGCGTTCCTTACGTTTTATCTGCTGCAGCTCGGCGGCAAGTACTTCTCGTGGCGGCATTTCTTCCGCGTCACCGAAGTGATGCTGCTGTTCCTCGGGGCGGGCCTGTTCCAGACCGGTGTCGACAAGCTCATCGACAAGGAAATCCTGCCGCTCGGTATCTCGCAAGTGTGGGATACGTCCCGGATCCTCGATGATTCCGGCACGTTCGGTTCGCTCGTCGCGACGCTGACCGGCTATCGCGCGCATCCGGCACTGACCAACCTGGTCGCGTATGCGGTGTACTGGGCGGTGGTGTGGCTGCTGATGAAGCGCGCGAGCCGCCGTCCGGCCGTTCCTGCAGGTCGCGCGGCATGAGCGTTGTCGCCGCAACCAAGCCGGGCTGGCTCGCGCAGGCCGGCCAGTGGATGCAGCGCCACGGCGCGGTGATCCGCGGGATCCAGTGGGTCGTCGTCGGCGTCTACGCGTTCCTGATCATCGTGCCGGCGGTGTTGCCGCTGCCGGACGATTCCGCGCATCTGTGGAGCAATCTCACGCTGATCGCGCAGTTCGTGTTCTGGGGCATCTGGTGGCCGTTCGTGCTGCTGTCGATGGTGATGCTCGGCCGCGTCTGGTGCGGGGTGCTGTGCCCGGAGGGCGCACTGACCGAATATGCAAGCAAGTTCGGCCGCGGCGGCGCGATTCCGCGCTGGATGCGGTGGGGCGGCTGGCCGTTCGTCGCGTTCGGGCTCACGACGATCTACGGGCAGATGGTCAGCGTGTACCAGTACCCGCTCGCGGTGCTGTTCGTGCTCGGCGGCTCGACCGTCGGCGCGATCGTGATTGGCTTGCTGTACGGCCGCGAAAAGCGCGTGTGGTGCAAGTACCTGTGCCCGGTCAACGGCGTGTTCGGGCTGCTCTCGCGGCTCGCGCCGATGCGCTACAAGGTCGATGAAGATGCGTGGCGCCGTTCGTACAAGAACGGCGAGCACGGGCACCGCGTGATTCCGATCAATTGCGCGCCGCTCGTGCCGTTGCGCAACATGAAGGGCGCCGCCGCATGTCACATGTGCGGCCGCTGCAGCGGGCACCGCGATGCGATCTCGCTGTCGTGGCGCTCGCCGTCCGACGAAGTCGTGAACCTCGGTGCGCAGCAGGCGAACCCGTGGGATACGGCACTGATCCTGTACGGCCTGCTCGGCGTCGCGATCGGCGCATTCCACTGGACCGTCAGCCCGTGGTTCGTGCAGATCAAGCAATGGCTCGCGGGCTGGCTGATCGACCATGACATCACGTGGCCGCTCGAGACCAACGCACCGTGGTTCCTGCTCACGCACTATCCGGATCGCAACGACGTGTTCTCGTGGCTCGACGGCGGGCTGGTCGTCAGCTACATCGTCGGCACGGGGCTCGTGTATGGCACCGCGCTGCTCGTGCTGCTGGCCGGCGCGACGCTGATGCTCGGCCGTTTCGATCGCGTGCGGCTTCATCATCTCGCGCAGGCGCTGATCCCGATCGCGGGGGCAGGCGTGTTCCTCGGGCTGTCGGCGACGACGCTGTCGCTGCTGCGGGCCGAACATGTGCCGCTCGGCTGGGCGACCGACGTGCGCATCGCGATCCTGGTCGGTGCGAATGCATGGAGCGCCTGGCTTGCATGGAAGGTGACGGGGCGCTATGCGGCGTGGCCGCGCCGGCTGGCAGCCTTCGTGTGGTTCGCGGCCGGCCTCGCCGTTGTCGACAGCGCGTGGTGGTTGATGTTCTGGGGTTTCTGATGCGGTGTTGAATTTGCGCGGCGGCGTTCCGGAGTCGCTGGCGAGGTTGTTTCGTTGCCTCGCTCCGGACCGCGCCGAAGTAACTGCGCAGCTTGCCGCGATGTTTCTTCTTGCCTTGCATCACGGCGCTCAAACAAAAAGCGACACGTCCTTCGACGTGTCGCTTTTTTACTTCCTTGTGCGAGAACCAAAAAAGTGGCTTGGCTTGCTGCAACGGCTGCTTGAGTGTGTTTGCACGAAGGGGTCTAGATCTCGCGTGCAAGCCGTTACGCTGGCTACTGCCCAACACCTCTCAGGAGGTGGTCCCCACAATACTCGGTCGGTTACTTCGTCAGGATCAGCTTGCCGAGCCGCGTGGCACGCAACTGATACGTCTCTCCGTTATGCGCGATGCTGATGTGGCTGTGGCCTTGCAGCAGCGCATCGCTGCTGAGGGTCCGCGTGCCGGCGTTGCAGCTTCCGGCGGGTTTCGCCGGCGTCGTGATCGCTGCCGTCTTCTGACGGTTGCCGCTTGCGGTGCCGGTCGTGCGGCGCAAGCTCAGCGTGGTCGGGCGCGTGGTGTCGGTCATTCGGTTGATCGGTGACTGTCGATACGATGGAATGAATTCTAAATGATAATTATTCCCATTTACAAAAACTCTTTATCGATCGATGTGGCCAATCCGATAGCTTGAGTCAAAGGGCGACCCGCAGGCCGCCGCCGACGTCAGTGGATCGGATCGGGATCCTTGCGCCCCTGCGCGTATTCGCGGATCAGGCGCACCGTATCGATGTCCGACGTGCGATACGCTTCCTTGACGATGCCGTGCGTCTGACGCGCTTCCTCGCTGTCGTCCGTGACGGTCAGCGTCGTCCGGTATTCGAAGCGCAGGAACAGCTCGTGGTCGTCGCGCTCCTCGATCGTCATCGTCAGCGAGCCGCCGATGTCGCCGCCGGCCGCATGGATGTCGTAGCGCACCTGCTGGTTCGGGGTGAACGTCACGCGGTCGCGCACGGTCGCATGGCCGTAATGCAGCTCGCGTTCGAGCGTCGTGTCCGTCCGTTCATGGACGACGCAACTGTCGAGGCCGATCACGAACAGCTGCGGCTGTTCGGCGCGCAGCACGAGGCCTTCCCAGAGTTGATCGCGGGTGAGGGACGGCACGGCCGGATCGTCGGAGTTGATCTGGATCAGATGTTCGAAGTTCAAGGGGACGGGTTCCTTCTGGTGGCGGGCAGCCACGTGGTTCAAGAAGTCATTGTGACGCAAAACGAGCCGTTTCGCGGCACCTGCGCCCCCGAGCGGGCGTTACCCTTCGATGCAACCCATGCGGCCGGTCTGGTAGTCGATGACGGCCTGGCGGATCTCTTCCTCGGTATTCATCACGAATGGGCCGTACCGGACGATCGGCTCGTTGAGCGGCACGCCGCCGATCAGCAGCAGGTCGAGCGGCGTATCGCCGGCTTCGAACGTCACCGTGCCGCCCTCGTCGCCGTAGACGACCATGTGGCGTGCATCGACGGGCTGCCTGTCGGGTCCGTAGCGGCCGGCGCCGTCGAGCGGGTAGGCGAACACGCGATAGCCGGCCGGCACCGGCTGAGTGACCGTTGCGCCCGGTTGCAGCGTGAAATGCTGGTACAGGATCGGCGTGCGCGTCTCGATCGCCGCGCGAACGCCGAACGCAACGCCCGCGATCACGCGAACCTGCGCGCGGCCGTCCGGCGACGTGGCGCGCGGAATGCGGTCGGCCGCAATCTCCTGATAGCGCGGTGCGATCAGCTTGTCGCGGCGCGGCAGGTTGACCCACAGCTGGAAACCGTGCGAGCGACCGCCGGCCTGCGCGAATTCGGGATCCGGCATCTCGCTGTGCACGACGCCCGCGCCGGCCGTCATCCATTGCACGTCGCCGGGCCCGAGCGTGCCGGCATGGCCGGCCGAGTCGCGATGGCGAAAGCGTCCGTCGAGCACGTAGGTGACGGTCTCGAAACCGCGATGCGGATGGTCCGGCGCGCCCATGGCTTCGCCGGGCGCATAGTCGACGGGGCCCATTTCATCGAGCAGCAGGAACGGATCGAAATCCATCAGCAGCCGGGTCGGGAACGGGCGATGAACCACGAAGCCGCCGCCTTCGGTCGCGCGAAGGGCGGGGTACGTGCGGTCAAGCGAGCGAGCGGTCGTCATGCAGAAGCCCTCGAGATCATCGGAATAGCGTCATTTTTGAAACATAGCGCTATTATATTGGGCGTTTGGCCATCCGATTTACGGCGGTTCGCAATGGATTGTTCTGAAATTGGAACGATGACATGAATATCGATGCACATAACCTGAACGACCTCATGTACTTCTCGCAGGTCGTCGAGCACGGCGGTTTCTCGGCGGCGGAACGCGTGCTGGGTATCTCGAAATCACGCCTGTCGCGACGCCTGACCGAACTCGAGGCGGCACTCGGCGTGCGCCTGCTGCAGCGTTCGACGCGCAAGCTCGCGCTGACCGAGGCGGGGGAGTTGTTCTACCAGCATTGCCAGGCGATGCTCTCCGAAGCCCAGGCCGCGATGAATGCGGTGCAGCAACTGCGTTCATCGCCGCGAGGTTCGGTGCGCGTGAGCGTCCCCGTCACGCTGTCGCAGACGATGCTGTCGCGCCTCCTCCCCGAATTCCTGCACCGCTATCCCGAGGTCAAGGTGCACATCCGTGTGACGAATCGCGTGATCGACCTGTTCGAGGATTCAATCGACGTCGCGTTGCGCGTGCGCTCGGAGCCGCCGCAGAACGCGAACATCGTCGTGCGGCCGTTGTGGCGGACCGAGCAGATGCTGGTCGGCGCGCCGAGCCTGTTGAACCAGAATGCGCCGCCGCTCGTGCCGGACGATCTGGCGCACTTCGAGACGCTCGATACGCCGAGCGTCGACGGGCGGCACGTGTTCAACCTGATTGCGCCGGACGGCACGCGGCACCTGCACGAGCACGATCCGCGGCTGGTGACGGCCGACTTGATGACAATCCGAGAGGCCGTGCTCGACGGCCTCGGGATCGCGGCGTTGCCCGAGATGATGTACGGCAATGCGTTGCGCGCGGGGCAACTGTCTCCCGTGATGCCGGGCTGGACGCTGCCGGTGCCGCAACTCTATGCGGTGTTCGTGTCGCGGCAGGGGATGCCGCCCGCGGTGCGTGCGTTCGTCGACTATCTGGTCGAGAAACTCGACCACGGCGATTACAAGCAGCCGGGCTGCCCGGAGCGCGAGAAGAAGGAAGCGGCAGCGGCCGATGCTTCGTCCACCTGAATGCAAGATGCGCGTCGTGGCAAATTTGTTTTGTCATTGAAGCGCCGCCTGCAATCGCAAGTTTCAATCGCCCGGGCCTTGAATGCGTACGCGCGCGCGCCTATATTGAAATCCCATTTCGCGAAGGAAGTTCTGAGCGGAATCAGGTGGCCGCATATATTGCGAGCCAGATAGGGCAGAACGCGCAGTCCGTGCAGACCACGGTAGCCGCATTTGCGTTGCTCGAGGCGCAACCGATACCGCCGAAGAGCCCGCCGCCCGAAGGCGCCCGCGTGCGCATGAAAAAAGGCCTTCATCTGGCGATGAAGGCCTTTTACTTTGTGTGGCCGGCCAGGTGCGGCCAGCGAGGTGCCGCCGGCCAGGGCTGCCCGCAGAACGCGTCTGCGTTACTTCGCCTTCGCAGTCGGCTCCGTCACGAAGCCGAGCTTCGTCAGGCCGCCGGCCTGCGCATCGGACATCACTTCGGCCACGCGCTCATAGGCAACCTTGCGATCGGCGCGCAGGTGCAACTCCGGTTGCGGCTGATGCTGTGCCGCTTCCGCAATGTGCGCCTGCAACTGCGCGCGCGTGATCGCCTGGTCGTTCCACAGGATCGTGCCGTTGCCCTGGATCGCGACGTCGACCGTCTGCGGCTTCTCGTCGACGGGCTGGCTGCTTGCGTGTGGCAGGTCGATCTTCACCGCATGCTGCATCGCCGGGATCGTCACGAGGAAAATGATCAGGAGTACGAGCATGACGTCGACGAGTGGCGTCATGTTGATCTCGCTCATCACGCCATCGTCGTCGTCATCGCTGAAACCGGTGTTCATCGCCATGGTTCACCCCGTCTCAGCTGGCGCGCGTCGCGAGACGCAGGCCGTCGCGAGTCGACGACGACGCGAGGCGCGCGCCCGTCACGAAGTAAGCATGCAAGCCATGCGCGAAGCGGCGCAGCTTGCTGACGACACCCTTGTTCGCGCGGGTCAGTGCGTTGTAGCCGAGCACCGCGGGAATCGCGACGAACAGGCCGAACGCCGTCATGATCAGCGATTCGCCGACCGGGCCCGCGACCTGGTCGATCGACGTCTGGCCGGTTGCGCCGATCACGAGCAGTGCGTGGTAGATGCCCCAGACCGTGCCGAACAGGCCGACGAACGGCGCCGTGCTGCCGATCGACGCGAGAATCGCGAGGCCGGCCTGCATGCGCGAGATGCCTTCGTCCATCGTGTCCTTCAGGCAGCGCGTGACCCAGTCCGACACGTCCATGCGATCGTGCAGGTGCGGTTGCGTCTGATGGTGGTGATCGGCAGCCTCCTTGCCCGACAGCGCGAGCGCGAGGAACGGGTTGTCGCTCGGCGTCGATGCGGCGAGCCCCAGCTTCTTGATGCCGTCGTCGAAATCGTCGGAATGCCAGAACGCCTGCTCGGCATTCTTCGTGAGACGGTTCAGGCGAATCACGTTCCAGCCCTTGACGATGATCACGATCCACGACAGGACCGACATCACGAGCAGCGTGATCGCGATGGCGCGTGTGACGAAATCACCTTGCGCCCAGACGTGCGCGATACCGTAGCTTTGCATTTTTATTTCCTTTGAATCTTCCGAATGAGGCGGGTTAATCGTCGAGCGTAAAGTTGAAGGGCAGCGTGTGGGCGGCGCGGATCGCTTGCCCGTTCTCGACATACGGCGGGCAGGTGCTGGCGCGCGTGGCGTCGAGCGCTGCCTCGTCGAGACGCGGGTAACCGCTGCTCTTCTGCAACTCGACACTTTCAATCTTGCCCGTCACGCCGATGACGAAGTGAACATAGGCCGTGCCCGTTTCGCCGCGGCGGCGCGACATCGACGGATACGTGGGCTTCACGAAACTGCACTTGAGCGCCGAGACGTTCTTCGGCGCGCTGACTTGCATCGTCTCCCGAGCCGGGCCGGGTGTTGCCGCCGGTGCAGCGGCAACTGGGGCGGGCGGGGTGGGCGCGGGTGTGGGGTCGGCTGCCGCCGCGGCCGTCGGCGATGGCGATTGCGCGACGGGCAGCGGTGTCGGCTTCGCGGCTTTCTGCACCGGCTTCGGCTCGACCTTCGGCTTCACGCGCGGTGCGGGCTTCGGCGGTGCGGGTTGCGCAACCGATTCGACCGCGACCGGCTGAGCGGCCGGCGCCGGCGGGATGAGCTGCGCGGTGATCGACTGAACCTCGACCGCTTTCGGCGGCGGCGCGTTGCGATGGAGCCATGCGGCCGTCAGCATGATCGCGTGTGCGGCGAGCACACCGACCGCGACGGCGATGACACGGGGATTCATACGGGGAGCAGCCGGCAAGACGCCGGCAGGAGCGGATTGCGAAGCCTGCATGTTAGCTTGAAAGAACGACGTCGCACCCGGGGCGCGGCGGGTGGGTCGGTATTACTTGCGGAAGATCAGCAGCGAGATGCACACGGTGGTCACAAATCCGATCAGCAATTCCATGACAGGCTCCTTGGCAGGTTAGCCGTTGGCTCGCGCGGACGGTGGCTTGCTGACGGTCAGACATTGAACGCGGCCGGGGCCGCATGCGCGCCGGGCGCCGCTCAGGCGGCCTTGCGGTCGTAGAACGCGACCGGGATCGGGTGAGCGTGGCGCTCGACGCCGCACTGGCTCGCACAGACGCCTTGCTCGGCCATGAGCTCGCGCACGGACTCCTCGCACTTGCCGCAGCACGTGGCGACGCCAAGCTCGAACTGGAGTTCATCGAAAGAGTTCACGCCCTCGGCGAGGGACGCGCGGATCTTGCGATCGGAAACAGACTTGCACACGCAGACGATCATGATGAGTTGCGATAGCTAACGTTAATGCGAATTATTATCATTAATTTTGCGGGCGTTGACAAGCCTGGATCCGGCTTTTTTAAGGTCGTCGGACCCTTGAAACGGCAGGCGCGGCACAGCCGCGGCGGGAGAGGGCGTGCCGGCGGTGTACCGGCCCGCGTCAGACGGACGCGCAGGCGCGCGCGTTCGGCGAGGAAATGGTGACGGATTCGACCGGTGCGTCGAGGCCGAGCAGCGTCGATGCGAGCACGCGCAATTGCCGGCCGTCGCTCGTCGAGCAAAAGCGCGGCGGTGCGGCATGCGTGCCGGCCGGTGCGCGCAAGCCGCGTTCATCGAGCACCCGCGCCAGCTGGCGGGCGATCGCATCGCTCGTGTCGACGATCGTCAGGCGGTCGCCAACAAGGTCACGAATCGTTTCGGTGAAGAACGGGTAATGCGTGCAGCCGAGCACCAGCGTATCGGCGCCGTCGTCGAGCATCGGCTGCAGGTAGCTGTCGAGCAACGCGCGCAAGGCGGGCGAATTCGTGTCGCCACGTTCGATGGCTTCGACGAGCCCGTGGCCGGGCTGGCAGATGAAGCGGCGGCCGGCGCCGTAGCGATCGAGCAGCGCCTGGAAGCGCGGGCTGTTCAGTGTCGATTGCGTGGCGAGGACGCCCGCGACGCCGCTCGCGGACAGCGCGGCGGCCGGTTTGATCCCCGGCTCGACACCGACCAGCGGCATCGACAGGCGTTCGCGGATGGCCGCGATCGCCCGCGCCGTTGCGGTGTTGCACGCGATGACGAGCGCTTTCGCGCCCTCGCGAGCCAGCCACTCGCCGATGGCCAGCGTGCGTTCCGTAATGAATGCCTCGTCGCGCGGGCCATACGGCGCATGGTGTGAATCGGCGACGTAGACGAACGACTCGTCGGGCAGGTGCGCGCGCGCGGCGCGCAGCACCGACAGGCCGCCGAGCCCCGAGTCGAAGATGCCGACGGGGGCGGCGGGGCGGGCCCCGGACGCGGCGGGCTGGATCGTCATCGTCATGCGGACGGCGAGGCGGCGATGGCTGCGATTACTCGGGCGAACCCATCATCGTCTGCTGGTAGTTCTGCAGGCCGACCTTGCCGATCAGGTCGATCTGCGTTTCCAGCCAGTCGATGTGCTCTTCGGTGTCGTCGAGGATCTTTTCGAAGATCTCGCGCGACACGTAGTCACGCACCGATTCGCAGTAGGCGATCGCTTCCTTGCAGGTGGACTGCGAGATCTGCTCGAGCTTCAGGTCGCACTTCAGGATTTCTTCGGTTTCCTCGCCGACGAGCAGCTTGTGCAGGTCCTGCAGGTTCGGCAGGCCGTCGAGCATGAACACGCGCTCGATCAGCCAGTCGGCGTGCTTCATTTCGCCGATCGATTCGTCGTATTCGTGCTTGCCGAGCTTGTCGAGGCCCCAGTGCTTGTACATGCGTGCATGCAGGAAGTACTGGTTGATCGCCGTGAGTTCGTTCTTCAGTTGGGCGTTCAGGAATTCGATGACTTTCTTGTCGCCTTGCATGGCTGTTCCTTGTTCAGTGGGCCTTCAGAAACCGAACGATAATCGCTCGAACCAGAAAAGCCAAGCCTCGAAGCCTTGTCGGGCCTGCCTTTTGCCGGTAATGAGAAGCAGCCTCGGATTGCGGGCCGCACGCTATCACGAGAATGAGAAGTAAAAAGGCCGGACTGTCATCCGGCCTTTCGTGTGCATGCGCTTAAGCGGTTGCAACCGGGATCTTGCCGATCTTCGCTTGCCATTCCTTCGGACCCGTCTGGTGCACCGACGTGCCCGACGAATCGACGGCCACCGTCACCGGCATGTCCTGGACGTCGAACTCGTAGATCGCTTCCATGCCGAGGTCTTCGAATGCGAGCACCTTCGCACCGCGGATCGCCTTCGACACGAGGTAGGCCGCACCGCCGACCGCCATCAGGTAGGCCGCCTTGTGCTTCTTGATCGCGTCGATCGCGACCGGCCCGCGCTCGGCCTTGCCGACCATCGAGATCAGACCCGTCTGAGCGAGCATCGTCTCGGTGAACTTGTCCATCCGCGTGGCCGTCGTCGGGCCTGCCGGGCCGACGACTTCGTCGCGCACCGGGTCGACCGGGCCGACGTAGTAGATCACGCGGTTCGTGAAGTCGACCGGCAGCTTCTCGCCCTTCGCGAGCATGTCGGCGATGCGCTTGTGCGCGGCGTCGCGGCCCGTGAGCATCTTGCCCGACAGCAGCAGGGTCTGGCCCGGCGCCCAGCTCGCGACTTCTTCCGGCGTCAGCGTGTTCAGGTCGACGCGCTTGCTGGTTTCCGTGTTCGGTTCCCACTGGACCTTCGGCCAGGCGTCGAGCGACGGCGCTTCAAGCTTGGCCGGGCCCGAACCGTCGAGCACGAAGTGGGCATGGCGGGTCGCCGCGCAGTTCGGGATCAGCGCGACCGGCTTCGATGCGGCGTGCGTCGGCGCAGCCATGATCTTCACGTCGAGCACGGTCGCGAGGCCGCCGAGGCCCTGCGCGCCGATGCCGAGCGCGTTGACCTTCTCGTGCAGTTCCACGCGCAGTTCCTCGACCCAGTCCCGCGGGCCGCGCGCGATGATTTCCTGGATGTCGATCGGCTCCATCAGCGATTCCTTCGCCATCAGCATCGCCTTTTCAGCGGTGCCGCCGATGCCGATCCCGAGCATGCCCGGCGGGCACCAGCCCGCACCCATCGTCGGGACCGTCTTCAGCACCCAGTCGACGATCGAGTCGGACGGGTTCAGCATCACGAACTTCGACTTGTTCTCCGAGCCGCCGCCCTTCGCCGCCACCTGCACGTCGACCTTGTCGCCCGGCACGATCTCGTAGTGGATCACGGCCGGCGTGTTGTCCTTCGTGTTCTTGCGGGCACCTTCCGGCGGATTGACGATCGACGCGCGCAGCACGTTGTCCGGGTGCGTGTAGCCGCGGCGCACGCCTTCGTTGATCATGTCGGTGAGGCCCATCGTCGCGCCGTCCCAGCGCACGTCCATGCCGACCTTCACGAAGATCGTGACGATGCCGGTGTCCTGGCAGATCGGGCGGCGGCCTTCCGCGCACATGCGGCTGTTCGTGAGGATCTGCGCGATCGCGTCCTTTGCGGCCGGGCTCTCCTCCAGCTCGTACGCGCGGCCGAGGGCCTGGATGTAGTCGAGCGGGTGGTAGTAGCTGATGTATTGCAGCGAATCCGCGATGCTCTGGATCAGGTCTTCCTGTTTGATGACGGTCATGGCTGAGACTCTGTGGGGACTGTGGGGAATGCGTTTATGCGTTGACGGCGGCCTTCGCCGGCTTGCGGGACTCGTTCGCCGCGGGCGCGTGCGTCTCGTGGAAATGGGCCGGGTGCGTGTGGGTCGTCAGGCGGTCGACCCACGCCATCACGAGCGCCGACACGAGGAACGACACGTGGATGATCACCTGCCACATGATCGCGTGCGTCGTGTGCTGGTCCGGGTTGATGAAGGTTTTCAGCAGGTGAATCGACGAAATGCTGATCAGCGCCATCGACAGCTTGACCTTCAGCACGCCCGCGTTCACGTGGTCGAGCCACTCGGGCTCGTCGGGATGGCCCTCGATGCCGAGGCGCGACACGAACGTTTCGTAGCCGCCGACGATCACCATGATCAGCAGGTTCGAGATCATCACCACGTCGATCAGGCCGAGCACCGCGAGCATCACGCTGACTTCGTCCAGGCCGGTCGCGTGCGACAGCAGGTGCCAGACTTCCTTCAGGAACAGGAACACATAGACGGCCTGCGCGACGATCAGGCCCAGATAAAGCGGAACCTGGAGCCAGCGGCTCATGAAGATCAGTGCGGGCAGGGGGCGTAGCGGACGACGGGTGGAGCCGGGCGAATGCGGGGCAGACATGATGGAGGGTCGGGCGCTGTGTGCAGGTATCGGGGGTAATCTTGAAAAGGCGCGCTATTGTAACGCGTCGGCCGGCGCGGCTGCAGCGACGCGCCGGTGCGACCGGGGACGGATCAGGACGCGGCGGCCGGCACGCGTTTCGCGCGCAGGCTCGCGAGCACGATGCCCGTGACCACGCACGCCAGCGCGATGCCGTGCGCGAGCGTCGGGCGCTCGCCGAGGAAGGCGATGCCGTACGCGGCTGCCGCGACCGGCAGCACCGCGCTGAACACGCCGGCGAGGCTGCCCGGCACGTGGCGGATGCCCTTCATCCACAACCAGAACGAGAAGATGCTGGCCGACAGCCCGTACCAGACGACGAGCGCCCACGTGCCGGCCGGCACGCTCGCGTAATCGAAATGCCACAGCGCGGTCGCGCCGAGCGGCAGCATCAGGCACAGGCCGAACAGGTGCGTGTATGCGCAGATGTCGATCGGCGCGAGCGTCTGCGTGAGCCGGCGCGACAGGATCACGTAGATCGATTCGCAGCACACCGCACCGAGAATCAGCAGGTTGCCGGTCAGCGAGCCGGCCGACGTGTCGCCCGCGCCGTGCGCGGATGCGCTGCCTGCGCCGCCGTTCGCGAGATTGATCGTCACGACGCCGGCGATCGCGAGCGCGATCGACACGAGCGCACGGCCGTTCGGTTTTTCGCGCAGGATCAGCCACGCGAACAGCGCGACGATCGCCGGGATCGTGCTGGTGATCACGCCGGCCGCGACCGCGCTCGTGCGCTGCACGCCGTTGAGCATCAGCAGCGTAAACATGAAGGTGCCGAAGAACGCCTGCAGGAACAGGTTCAGCCATTCCGCGCGCCGGACCGCGCGCATCTTCACCGGGCTGAACAGCGGCCAGAGCACGGCGATCGCGATCACGAAGCGCAGCGTGGCGAGGATGGCGACCGGGACGAAGACGACGATGGATTTACCGATACCGACGTTGCTGCCGACGAACAGCATCGACAGGATGAGGAAGAAGGCGTAGCGATTCAAGCTGGAGTCCGGGGGGCGAGTTCAGTTAGGATTGTAGAGTCGCGTTTGTAACAGCGTAAAGCTGGCTGTAAAGCGGCTGGCTGTAAAGCGGCTGGCTTAAAGCAAGCGCTGACCGTAATGCGCCGCCCGTCAGGCGGTGCGGCGTACGAAACGGCGAGGTCGCGTAAGTGACGGGTAAGTTCGAGCGCTTATCGTGGAAACCGCCGGGCCGTGCGTCCACCGTGACGTGGTGCGGCGCAGCATCGCGCGCAGCCTTCGGGCCGTGCGCGGGTGGTGGGAGACAGCGGCGCGCATGCGCCGGCCAAGACACGCGGTGCGCACGATCGCGCCGCCAGAGGATTCATGTTCACCAAGGGGTAGTCGATGTCTGCGATTGAATCGGTTCTTCACGAAACCCGTCAGTTTGCGCCGCCCGCGGCGCTCGAGAAGGCGGCGACCATTTCCGGCATGCCGGCCTACCGTGCGCTCGCCGCCGAAGCCGAGCGCGATTACGAAGGCTTCTGGGCGCGTCTCGCCCGCGAAGGCCTCAGCTGGCACAAGCCGTTCACGAAGGTGCTCGACGAGCGCGACGCACCGTTCTACAAGTGGTTTGACGACGGCGAACTCAACGCGTCGTACAACTGCCTCGATCGTCACGTCGAAGCCGGCAACGGCCAGCGCGTCGCGGTGATCTTCGAGGCCGACGACGGCACCGTCACGCGCGTCACCTACGCCGATCTGCTCGCCCGCGTATCGCGCTTCGCCAATGCGCTGAAGAAGCGCGGAATCGCCAAGGGCGACCGCGTCGTCATCTACATGCCGATGTCGATCGAGGGCATCGTCGCGATGCAGGCCTGCGCGCGCATCGGCGCCACGCACTCGGTCGTGTTCGGCGGCTTCTCCGCCAAATCGCTGAACGAGCGGCTCGTCGACGTCGGCGCCGTTGCGCTCATCACCGCCGACGAGCAGGCGCGCGGCGGCAAGACGCTGCCGCTCAAGAGCATCGCCGACGAAGCGATCGCGATGGGCGGCTGCGAAGCGGTCAAGAGCGTGATCGTCTATCGCCGCACCGGCGGCAAGATCGACTGGCATGCCGGACGCGACCTGTGGATGCACGAACTCGCGGACGGCGAGTCCGACACGTGTGCGCCGGAATGGGTCGGCGCCGAGCATCCGCTGTTCATCCTGTATACGTCGGGCTCGACCGGCAAGCCGAAGGGCGTGCAGCACAGCACCGGCGGCTACCTGCTGTGGGCCGCGCAGACGATGAAGTGGACGTTCGACTGGAAACCCGACGACGTGTTCTGGTGCACGGCCGACATCGGCTGGGTGACCGGGCACACGTACATCACGTACGGCCCGCTCGCGTGCGGCGGCACGCAGGTCGTGTTCGAAGGCGTGCCGACTTATCCGGACGCCGGCCGCTTCTGGAAGATGATCGGCGACCACAAGGTCACGGTGTTCTACACCGCGCCGACCGCGATCCGTTCGCTCATCAAGGCCGCGGAAGCCGACGACAAGGTCCACCCGAAGAGCTATGACCTGTCGAGCCTGCGCATCATCGGCACGGTCGGCGAGCCGATCAATCCGGAAGCGTGGATGTGGTATCACAAGCATGTCGGCCAGGAACGCTGCCCGATCGTCGACACGTGGTGGCAGACCGAAACCGGCGGCCACATGATCACGCCTCTGCCGGGCGCGACGCCGACGGTGCCGGGTTCGTGCACGCTGCCGCTGCCGGGCATCATGGCCGCGGTGGTCGACGAAACGGGCCAGGACGTACCGAACGGGCAAGGCGGGATTCTCGTCGTCAAGCGCCCGTGGCCGGCGATGATCCGCACGATCTGGGGCGACCCGGAGCGTTTCAAGAAGAGTTACTACCCGGAAGAACTCGGCGGCCGGCTGTACCTCGCCGGCGACGGCACGGTGCGCGACAAGGACACCGGGTACTTCACGATCATGGGCCGCATCGACGACGTGCTGAACGTGTCGGGCCACCGGCTCGGCACGATGGAGATCGAGTCGGCGCTGGTGTCGCACGAACTGGTTGCGGAAGCGGCGGTGGTCGGCCGTCCGGACGACACGACGGGCGAGGCGGTGGTCGCGTTCGTGGTGCTGAAGCGCTCGCGCCCGGAAGGCGAGGAAGCGGCGGCGCTCGCGAAGACGCTGCGCGACTGGGTCGGCAAGCAGATCGGCCCGATCGCGAAGCCGAAGGACATCCGTTTCGGCGACAACCTGCCGAAGACGCGCTCGGGCAAGATCATGCGGCGCCTGCTGCGCTCGCTCGCGAAGGGCGAGGCGATCACGCAGGACACGTCCACGCTCGAGAACCCGGCCATCCT
>NZ_JBQEON010000059.1:0-30343 GCF_052045245.1 Burkholderia sp. 22313 | reverse complement strand
GCCTCGCGCACCGTGCGCTTGAACAGGAACACCTGGTCGGCCAGCGACAGCGCGTCGCCGTGCATGAAGTTGATTTCCATCTGCGCGGCGCCGACTTCATGGATCAGCGTGTCGATGTCGAGGTTCTGCGCGTCGCAGTACTCGTAGATGTCCTCGAACAGCGGATCGAACTCGTTGACCGCCTCGATCGAATACGACTGGCGGCCCGTTTCGGGGCGGCCCGTGCGGCCGACCGGCGGACGCAGCGGCAGGTCCGGGTCCTTGTTCATGTCGACCAGGTAGAACTCGAGCTCCGGCGCGACGACCGGCTTCCAGCCCTTTGCCTTGTACAGGTCGAGCACGCGGCGCAGCACGTAGCGCGGCGAGATCTCGACCGGCGAGCCGTCGAAGTGCACGCAATCGTGGATCACCTGCGCGGTGGGATCGACGGCCCACGGAATCAGGCAGATGGTCGACGGGTCGGGCACGCACACCATGTCGGGATCGGTCACGCCGGTCAGCGTGCCGTCTTCCGGATAGTCGCCGGTGACGGTCTGCACCATCACGGCCTGCGGCAGGCGCATCGATTCCCCGGATTCGAATTTGTTGCGCGGAATGATCTTGCCGCGCGCGATGCCGGCCATGTCGGGAATGATCGCCTCGACTTCGGTGATGCGGTGTTGACGCAGGAATTCACTCAGTTCGGGTTGCATGATCGGCCTCGTTCAGTCGATGTCGATGTCGGATGCGGCCGGCGACGGCATGGTGTCGCCGGCCGCATGAAGGCGGTGCGTCATCCGTGCGCGGCACGCCGCTCCGAATGCCGCGAAGAGGTCGCGCGACAGCGGCTGTTCCGCGAAGCGCCATTCCGGATGCCACTGCACGCCGAGTGCGAACGCGCGCGCGCCCCGCACGCTCACGGCCTCGATCAGCCCGTCGGGCGCGCTGGCCTCGACCGCGAGTCCCGCGCCGAGCCGCGCGATGCCCTGGTCGTGCAGCGAATTGACCATCGCATCGTGCGCGCCCCGCGCGACCCGTTGCAGCAGGCCGCCGGGCACGAACTGCACGCGATGCGCGGGGCCGTACTGGCGCTCGAGCGGATCGCCGTCGCGCTCGCGATGAGCGTGGAAGCCGCGGCTCGCATGCAGCCGCTGATGCAGCGTGCCGCCATACGCGACGTTCAGTTCCTGCATGCCGCGGCAGATCGCGAGCACGGGCACGCCCGCATCGATCGCCGCGCGAATCAGCGGCAGCGTGGTCGCATCGCGCGCGGGGTCGTGCAGCGTGTCGGGCGTGCTCGCCGGGCCGCCGTAGTGATGCGGCTCGACGTTCGAATAGCTGCCGGTCAGCAGCAGTCCGTCAATCGACGCGACGATCGCGTCGGCCGGCTGCCGCGCACCGAGCGCGGGCAGCACGAACGCCAGCGCGCCGGCGCCGTCGACCAGCGCGACGAGATACTTCTCCCCCGCCGTGTGGTTCGGATGGGCACCGCGCAGGATGCGGTCGGCGGTCACGGCTACGAGCGGGCGCGGTCGCATGATCGTCTCCTCGACAGGCGCGCGACGCGGACGGACGCGCCACACGATGGCAACCCGCGGCGGCGCGGCACGCGCCCACGCGTGATCGTGCCGCGCGCACGGTGCGGCAACAGGCGGTGCGACTCGATGCAAATGCGGGAACGGACGCTAGGGCAACAATGAAGCGCTGCCGTCGCACTGCACCGCGCTGAACACATGCGCGGTCACGAGATTGAAGCGGCGCAGGCCGCGATGGGACACAGCGAAAAAACGAGGCTCGCGTATGAGGGCGGCGCGCGTGCCGCGATCAGCATGCCGGATCGGCCCGGCCTGAGGCGGCGCGCCCGCCGACGGACTTCGGGTCCGGCGTATCGAAGGGCTGGCGGCTTTCACGATCGTACTCGACTGACTGACGAAGACAGGACACGTGTCGCGATGAAGCGGAGGCGGCAAGGCCGCGCGGCGACACGTCGGCAAGCTGTCTCGCAGCGGATTCCGGCGCGGTGCGGCGCTGATCGGCGCCGTCGCGGCCGGTGCGCGCGTGACGACTTCCTGACATTCAGCTTATATCACCTAAAAATTGCGTCAAATTTTCAGGTATCGGCCCCGACATCGATCAGACGAAAAAAAACGGCATCGACCGGCCGGGTCGATGCCGTTTTTGTGCGCTGCGTCGGCGGGCACGTCACGCGTTGGCGGGTGCTGGCGCGATATCCCGCCGCGCCGCCGCACACGGCGTGCCGACGGATCAGCGATGTGCGAGCGCGGTTTCGACGAGCGTCTGCAGCAGCGGCACGATCCGCGCGGCGCGCGCTTCGTCGTACGCGTACGGACGCGTCTCTTCCATGTAGGTGATCTGCGACAGCTCGAGCTGCACGGCTTCGACGCCGGTCGCGGGCACGCCGTAGTGACGCGTGATGTAGCCGCCCTTGAAACGCCCGTTCGCGACGGCCGTATACCCGCCGTGCGCGCTCACGCAGGCGGCCAGTGCCTCGGCGAGGCCGGGCGTGGCGCTCGCGCCGCTCGACGTGCCGAAGTTGAAGTCCGGCAGGCGGCCGTCGAAGAAGCGCGGCACGTGCGAGCGGATCGAATGCGCTTCCCACACGAGCACGCGGCCGTGCTCGCGCTTCAGCCGCGCGACCTCGCCTTGCAGCGCGTCGTGATACGGGCGCCAGTAGCGGTCGCGGCGACGCATGATCTCGTCGTTGCCGGGCAGCGCGTTCGCCGGATACAGCGGCGCCTTGTCGAACGTGTCGACCGGTACGAGACCGGTCGTGTCCTGCCCCGGATACAGGTTCTCGTTGTCGGGCGGACGATTCAGGTCGACGACATAGCGCGCATGCGACGGCACGAGGATCGACGCGCCGAGTTGCGCCGCGAACCCGTACAGCCGCTCGAGGTGCCAGTCGCAATCGTCGACGAAGCGCGCATCGGGCGTCATCGTCGCGGCGATGTCGTCGGGGATGTAGGTGCCCGCGTGCGGAATCGAGATCAGCAGCGGCAGCGTGCCCTGCTTCAGCGTGAATACAGCCGGTTGTTCAGTCATGTCGCATCACCGTAAAAGTCTGCCGGCGCACGCGGGCCGCGTTCGCCGGGGCCGCGCGCTCAGCGCAGCAGTTGCGCCAGCGCGGCGCGGTAGTCGGCATACGCGAGCGCTTCGTCGCGATGGCGGCGGCCGCTCACGACGCACTCGCCGCCGGTGTAGACGTCGAGCACCGGCGTGTCGCCGTGCTCGGCGAACACCGCGCCCGACAGCCAGGACGCGCTGTCGTGTTCCGCGATCGCCGGATGATCGGGATCGAGCACGAGCCAGTCGGCGCGGCAGCCTTCGCGCAGCGCGCCGATGCGCCGCCCGCTCGCCTGCGCGCCGCCCGCGAGCGATGCGTCGAACAGCCGATCGGCGACATGCGCCTGCGTGTCGCTCGCCAGCACGTTGCGCGCGCGATGCACGAGCCGCTGCCCGTATTCGAGCAGGCGCAGCTCCGAGCGCCAGTCGACCGATGCATGGCTGTCCGAGCCGACACCGATCACGCCGCCCTGCGCGAGATAGTCGACGGCCGGGAACACACCGTCGCCGAGGTTCGCTTCAGTGGTCAGGCACAGACCCGCCACCGCGCGACGCTTCGCGAGCGCCGCCGTTTCGGCCGCATCGACGTGCGTCGCATGCACGAGGCACCAGCGCGCATCGACGTCGAAGCGATCGAGCAGCCATTGCACCGGGCGCGCGCCATAGGCGCGCACGCAATCGTCGACTTCGGCCGTCTGCTCGGCGATATGGATGTGCACCGGCGCGTCGTCGGGCAGGCCTTCGAGCAACACGCGCAGCCCGCTTTCGGACACCGCGCGCAGCGAGTGCGGCGCGACGCCGTAGCGCAGCCCGCCATGCTCGGGCGCGGCGCGGCGCATCGCGTCGAGCAGTTCGAGCAGGCCGTCCGGCGTGTTGATGAAACGGCGCTGGTCGTCGCGCGGCGGCTTGTCGCCGAAGCCGGCGAACTGGTATGACACGGGCAGCATCGTGATGCCGATGCCGGCCGAACGCGCCGCGTCGATCACGCGCGTGCCGAGCTCCGCGATCTGCGGATAGCGCGAGCCGTCCTGCGTGTGATGCACGTAGTGGAATTCGCACACCGACGTGTAGCCGCACTTGAGCATCTCGACGTACAGCCAGCGCGCGATCGCCGCGAGCGCGTCGGGCGTGATCTTCAGCGCGAAGCGATACATCAGGTCGCGCCAGCTCCAGAAGCTGTCGGCGGGATTCGCGCGGTATTCGGTGAGCCCCGCCATCGCGCGCTGGAACGCGTGCGAATGCAGGTTCGGCATGCCGGGCAGCACCGGCCCGGCCGCGCGCGCGACGCCTGCCGGCGCGTCGGTATCGGGCGTCACGTCGGTCAGCATGCCGGCCGCGTCCCAGCGCAGCAGCACGTTGCGGTGCCAGCCATCCGGCAGGTAGGCATGGTCCGCGAACAACATAGAGTCGGTCATCGTGAGTCCTTGTCGACCGGCCTGACGCTTGAGCGCGTCGTCCGGTTCCATGCCTCGGTCGGTGGGGGTTGGCGCGTCGGCGTCCGGTCCCACCCCGTGGCGATCGACCGAACCCGCCGCTTCAGCGCCCGGTCCGGTCCCACGCAAATCTAGCCGTTCATCCGGCGAAACACCGTCGCACCGCCGCGCACGACCTGCTCGCACAGCGGCCGGCCGATCCAGTAGGCGAGCTCCGACAGCGAGCCGACCGACCAGACCGCGAAATCGGCCTGGCGACCGATCTCGAGCGCACCGTGACGATCGGCGCGGCCGAGTGCCGCGGCCGCATGACGCGTCACGCCCTGCAGCACCTCCGGCACCGTCATCCGGAACAGCGTGCAGCCCATGTTGAGCGTCAACAGCAGCGATTCGAGCGGCGACGTGCCCGGGTTGTGATCAGTCGCGAGCGCGATCGGCACGCCGTGCTTGCGCAGCAGCTCGATCGGCGGCAATTGCGTTTCGCGAATGAAGTAGTACGCGCCGGGCAACAGCACGGCGACCGTACCGGCCGCCTTCATCGCCTCGATGCCGGCTTCGTCGAGAAATTCGAGATGATCGGCCGACAGCGCACGATATCGCGCGGCAAGCGCGGTACCGCCCGCGTTCGACAACTGCTCCGCGTGCAGCTTCACCGGCAGGCCGCGCCGCGTCGCGGCCTCGAACACCCGCTCCGTCTGCGCGAGCGAGAAGCCGATGCGTTCGCAGAACACGTCGACCGCGTCGACGAGGCCTTCGTCGGCGAGCGCCGGCAGCATCCGTTCGCACACTTCGTCGATGTATGCGTCCGCGCGGCCCGCATATTCGGGCGGCAGCGCGTGCGCGCCGAGGAACGTGGTGTAGACGGTGACCGGGAAGCGCTCGCCGAGCTGGCGCGCGACGCGCAGCATCTTGCGCTCGCTCGCGAGGTCGAGCCCGTAGCCCGACTTGATCTCGATCGCGGTCACGCCGTCGGCGAGCAGCGGCTGCAGACGCGCGGCCGCCTGTACGAACAGCGTCGTCTCGTCGGCCGCGCGCGTCGCGCGCACCGTCGACACGATCCCGCCGCCCTGCCGCGCGATCTCCTCGTAGCTGACGCCGGCCAGGCGCTGCGCGAACTCGTCGGCACGCGTGCCGCCGTACACGAGGTGCGTATGGCAGTCGACGAGGCCCGGCGTCACCCACGCGCCGTGCAGGTCTTGCCGCTGCCAGTGCGCATAACCGTGCGGCAGCGCGGACAACGCACCGAGCCACACGATCGTGCCGGTTTCATCGACGGCAATGGCCGCATCGTCGATCGTTTCGTCGGGGTGGCCGTGCGGACACAGCCTCAGGTGATGCCAGACAATCGGTTTCATGCGTTCAGTCTCGTGCGCCGACGGCGAGCGACACGGCGAGCAGCGCGCCGCCTCCGCTCACGACGACGTCAAACGCACGCGGCGGCCCGTCGAGCCGCAGCGTGTCCATTTCCTGCAGTGCGTAGTGCGCGCCGTCGATCTCGACGCCGACCGCGCCCGTCGCGCAGAACAGCAGCACGGTATCGGCGCACTCGACGCGGTGCGTACCTTCGGGCCACACGCCGACCGCCCCGCGCGCGGCCGAACGGCGCGTCATCAGGTTGAAGTCGCGCGTCGCGCCATCGTGCAGCGTCGCGTCGATCGCCGTTTCGCCGGCGAAATCCGCACGCGCGAGCGGCGCGTCGAGCACGTGCTTCGCACCGCCCGCTTCCGCGAGCGTCATGCCCGCGCCGGACAGCAGCACGAGCGTGCGGTCGATCCCGTTGAAACGCGAGAACGGGCCGGCCGCGCCGACGTCCGCGACGCTCACGCGCCATGCGAACGCATCGAGCGCGGCGCCCGGCGGAAAGGCGCCGATTTCGCGCGTCACGCCGCCGCCGTTCTTCCACGGCGACGCAACGAGATCCGCGGCGCGGATCATCGTTGCGTGCACCGGCGCCTGGTCGAGCGCCGTCATGCTCAGCGGCCGAGCATCGGCAGCTTCAGGCCGGCTTCGCGGGCGGTCTGCTGCGCGAGTTCGTAGCCGGCATCCGCATGGCGCATCACGCCCGTCGCCGGATCGTTCAGCAGCACGCGGCCGAGACGCTCGTGCGCTTCGGCGGTACCGTCGGCGACGATCACGACGCCCGAGTGCTGCGAGAAGCCCATGCCCACGCCGCCGCCGTGGTGCAGCGACACCCACGATGCGCCGCCTGCGGTGTTCAGCAGTGCGTTGAGCAGCGGCCAGTCGCTCACGGCGTCCGAACCGTCCTTCATCGATTCCGTCTCGCGATTCGGGCTCGCGACCGAACCGGTGTCGAGGTGGTCGCGGCCGATCACGATCGGCGCCTTCAGTTCGCCGTTCTTCACCATCTCGTTGAACGCCTGGCCCAGGCGATAGCGATCCTTCACGCCGACCCAGCAGATCCGTGCCGGCAGGCCCTGGAACGCGATGCGCTCACGTGCCATGTCGAGCCAGTTGTGCAGGTGCGGATCGTCGGGGATCAGCTCCTTCACCTTCTGGTCGGTCTTGTAGATGTCTTCCGGATCGCCCGACAGCGCGACCCAGCGGAACGGGCCCTTGCCTTCGCAGAACAGCGGGCGGATGTACGCCGGCACGAAGCCCGGGAAGTCGAACGCGTTCTCGACGCCCATTTCCAGCGCCATCTGACGGATATTGTTGCCGTAGTCGAGCGTCGCCGCGCCGCGTTCCTGCAGATCCAGCATCGCCTGCACCTGGACGGCCATCGACTGCTTCGCGACCTTCACGATGCTTTGCGGATCGACCTTCTGCGCTTCGCGCCATTGCGCGACGGTCCAGCCCTGCGGCAGGTAGCCGTTGATCGGGTCGTGGGCGCTCGTCTGGTCGGTCACGCAGTCCGGCGTGATGCCGCGCTTGACGAGTTCCGGGAACACGTCGGCCGCGTTGCCGAGCAGGCCGATCGACACCGGCTTGCCGGCGCGCTTCGCTTCCTCGATCATGCCGAGCGCTTCGTCGAGCGTCGTCGCCTTCTTGTCGACATAGCGCGTCTTCAGGCGGAAGTCGATGCGCGTCTCGTCGCATTCGACCGCGATCATCGAGAAGCCGGCCATCGTTGCCGCGAGCGGCTGCGCGCCGCCCATGCCGCCCAGACCGCCCGTCAGGATCCAGCGGCCCGACGGATCGCCGTTGAAGTGCTGGTTCGCGACCGAGAAGAACGTTTCATAGGTGCCCTGCACGATGCCCTGGCTGCCGATGTAGATCCAGCTGCCGGCCGTCATCTGGCCGTACATCATCAGGCCCTTGCGGTCGAGCTCGTGGAAGTGGTCCCAGTTCGCCCAGTGCGGCACGAGGTTCGAGTTCGCGAGCAGCACGCGCGGCGCATCCTTGTGCGTGCGGAACACACCGACCGGCTTGCCCGATTGAATCAGCAGCGTCTCGTTCTCTTCAAGATCCTTCAGCGACGCGAGGATCTGGTCGTAGCATTCCCAGTTGCGCGCCGCACGGCCGATGCCGCCGTACACGACGAGCGCATGCGGGTGCTCGGCCACTTCCGGATCCAGGTTGTTCTGGATCATCCGGTAGGCCGCTTCGGCCAGCCAGGTCTTGCAGACCTTCTCGCTGCCGCGCGGTGCGCGGATCGTGCGCGTCGGATCGAGACGGGGATCGATGTGTTTCGGATGGTTCATGACGACAGCTCCCGAGGGAAAGTGAATATCAATAAGGAATCAGAAATGCCCGGTGAAGCGATAACGGCTGCCGGGATGCCACAGATTCGCCACCGAGGCGACGACGCCCTGCGACCAGGTGCGCCGATGTAAAACCAGACACGGCTCGACGTCGTCCATCCGCAGCTGCTCGCGCCGCTCGGGCGCCGGGGCCGCCGCTTCGATCCGGTATTCGACGCGCTGCAGCGGTGCCGCGCGCATCAGGTACAGGTTCGGCGTCGTGTTCGTGAAATCCTGCTCGGCATAATCCGGCGCGACCGCCGGATTCACCCACCGTTCTTCGAGCTGGACGGGTTCGTCATTCTCGAAGTGCAACACCTGCGAATGAAACAGCTTCGTGCGCACGGTCACCTGCATCTCGTCGGCGAGCGCCTCGTCGGCGCGGATCGTCTCGAGGCCGAGCACACTGGCGCGGTACCCATGCCCGCGTGCGCCGACCTCTTCCGAGATACTGCGGATCGCCACCAGCGTCGACTCGTACTTCGGCCGCGCGACGTAGGTGCCGGCGCCCTTCATGCGCGTCAGCACCTGCTCGGCCGTCAACTCGCGCAACGCGCGGTTGACGGTCATGCGCGCGACCTTGAACTCGCGGGCCAGTTCGTTCTCGGAGGGCACCTGGTCGCCCTCCGCCCACTCGCCGGCGTGAATGCGGCCCAGGATGAAATCCTTGATCTCCTGGTAGACCGGCGCGCTCATGGGCTTACTGTTCCGATGCGAACGAGAACGGTGCGACCTTCGCGAACGCACGCTCGCCGACCAGCTTCGCGATCACCGCGATGTCCGGCGCGAAGTAGTGGTCGAGTTCGTAGTGCGCGACCTTGCCGCGGATCGTTTCCATCACCGGCGCGAGCTTCGGGCTCGTGTGGTACGGCGCGCGCAGGTCGACGCCTTGAGCGGCGGCCAGCAGTTCGATCGCGAGGATGTGCTTCGTGTTGTCCGCGATGTCGGCGAGCTTGCGTGCGGCGAACGTCGCCATCGACACGTGGTCCTCCTGGTTCGCCGAGGTCGGCAGCGAGTCGACCGATGCCGGGTGCGCGAGCGTCTTGTTTTCCGATGCCAGCGCGGCAGCCGTCACGTGGGCGATCATGAAGCCCGAGTTCACGCCGCCGTCCTTCACGAGGAACGGGGGCAGGCCCGACAGCGTCGCGTCGATCAGCAGCGCGATGCGGCGCTCGGCCAGTGCGCCGATTTCCGACGCGGCCAGCGCGAGGTTGTCGGCCGCGAATGCGACGGGTTCGGCGTGGAAGTTGCCGCCCGACAGCACTTCGCCGGTATCCGGGAAGATCAGCGGGTTGTCCGACACGGCGTTGGCTTCGACCAGCAGCACGGCGGCCGCATGGCGCATCTGGTCCAGACACGCACCCATCACCTGCGGCTGGCAGCGCAGGCTGTACGGATCCTGCACCTTGTCGCAGTCGCGGTGCGACTGGTTGATCGGCGAGCCTTCGAGCAGGTCGCGGTACGACGCTGCCGCGTCGATCTGGCCTTGATGGCCGCGCAGTTCGTGGATACGTGCGTCGAACGGCTTCACCGAGCCGGCAGCCGCGTCGACCGACAGCGCACCGGCGACGAGCGCCGTGCGGTACAGGTCTTCGATCGCGAACATGTTGTCGAGCGCCAGCGCGGTCGATGCCTGCGTGCCGTTCAGCAGCGCGAGACCTTCCTTCGCCTGCAGCGTCAGCGGCGCGAGGCCGGCGACGCGCAGACCGTCGAGTGCGCTCGCGCGCTCGCCGCGGATGAACACTTCGCCGACGCCGAGCAGCACGGCCGACATGTGCGCGAGCGGTGCCAGGTCGCCCGATGCGCCGACCGAGCCCTTCACCGGGATCAGCGGCAGGACATCCGCGTTGTACAGCTTGATCAGCGCGTCCATCACTTCGCGACGGATGCCCGAGTGGCCGCGGCCGAGGCTCGACAGCTTCAGCGCCATCAGCAGGCGCACCGACGAGCGCGCCATCGGCTCGCCCACGCCAACCGCGTGCGACAGCACGAGGTTCTTCTGCAGCAGTTCGAGCTGGTCGCGCGGGATGTGCGTGCTGGCCAGGCGGCCGAAGCCCGTGTTGATGCCGTATGCCGGCTCGCCCTTAGCGGCGATGTCGGCGACGGCCTTCGCGCCGGCGTCGATCTTCGCGAAGCTCGCCGGGTCGAGCGTGAGCTGCACGGATTCGCGAGCGATCTTGCGCAGTTGCGGGAGGGTCAGGTGGCCGGGGGTCAACGTAATCATGTGAGCAATCCTGTCTAGACAAGTTCGGGATGGATTGCAGTGTAGCCATCAGAACTTGTCTAGACAACCCGTTTCTCATGATTTCGACTCGGGAGTTTCCCTGATGTCCGGCGCGGTCCGCCGGATCGGCCCGGTCGGCTCCGTATTTATCATATGTTGCAATTATTTTGTATTTGGCAACATACGAATCGACGCTTCCCTGCAATCCGCCTACGGAGACCTGCCATGACCATCCCGCCCCGGTTCACCGCCCTGTTCGGCCGCAGCCTGCTCGTCGCCGCCTGCGCGCTCGCGTGCGGCGCATCGCTCGCCGCCGAGCCGCTGTCCGGCACGCTCGAGAAGATCCGGCAGGCCAACCTGATCTCGATCGGCCATCGCGAGACGTCGGTGCCATTCTCCTACGTCGAGACGAGCGGCAAGGTGATCGGCTTCTCGCAGGACCTGTGCGACCGCGTGATCGCCGCCGTGAAGGCACGCACCGGCAAGCCCGATCTGCAGGTGCGCTTTGTTCCGGTCACGTCGCAGAACCGCATCCCGCTCGTACAGAACGGCACCGTCGATCTCGAATGCGGGGTGACCACCAACCTCGCCGCGCGTCACGCGCAGGTCGCGTTCTCGACCACCTTCTTCGTCGCGACGACACGCCTGCTCACGCGCACGAACTCGGGCATCCGCGACTTCCCCGATCTCGCCGGCAAGACGGTCGTGACGAACCAGGGCACGACGTCCGAACGCCTGCTGCGCAGGATGAACGAGGAAAAGAAGATGAACATGCAGATCATCAGCGCGAAGGACTACGGCGAAGGGCGCCTCACGCTCGAATCGGGCCGCGCGGCCGCGTACATGATGGACGACGTGCTGCTCGCCGGCGTGCGCCAGCTCGCGGCGAAGCCGGCCGACTGGGCGATCGTCGGCACGCCGCAATCGTCCGAGGCGTACGGGTTCATGTTGCGCAAGGACGATCCGCAGTTCAAGGCGCTCGTCGACGGCGTGCTCGTGCAGTTGATGAAGAGCGGCGCAATCGGGGCGCTGTACGACAAGTGGTTCATGAAGCCGGTGCCGCCGAAGGGGCTCGCGTTCGACTTCCCGATGAGCGACGTGATCAAGGCGCGCTACGCGGCGCCGAACGACGCGCCGCTCGAGTAAGCCGCGCGTCGTGACGTCGGGTCAGCGCCTCCACGCGACGCACGCCGCGTAGCCGGGCGCCGCGTCGAGCCAGCCCGCGTCGAACGCGGCCACGCCGGCGGCAGGTGCCGCCGGCTCGACGATCGTCGTCGCGGGTGTCGCCGCGTCGCGCGGCGGCACGACCGCGAATGCGCGCAGCCCGCCGACGATGCCGGTGCCGAGCGCCTTCAGCAGCGCCTCCTTCGCGGCCCACACGCGCATGAACGCGTCGGCGCGCGCGGCGAGCGGCAGGCCGTCGAGATACGCGGCCTCGGCGCTCGCGCACACTTCGCTCGTCAACGCGCGCCAGTCGGTCCTGCGGTTGCAGCTTTCGATATCGACGCCGACACGCCCCGCGCCGGCCCACGCGATGAGCGCGTGACTGCCCGCATGCGACACGTTGAAATCGAGCGATGCGCGATGCGCGGGATCCAGCGACGGCCGCCCCGCCTCATCGACGACGATCGCGATCTCCCGCGGCGCAACGCCGAGCGCTGCCCCGAGCACGTCGCGCAGCGCGGCGCGCGTCGCGGCGCTGCGCACCGCATCCTCGTGCCGCAGGTAGCGCCCGGCGCGCGCGCGTTCGGCATCGTTCAGGACGGCATAGGCGGGCGACGCGAGCGGCACGCGCCAGTCGAAATCGACGCGCGCGACCTGCACGCCGGCACGCGACGCGGCAGGCGGCACCTCGAGCGGGTGCACGCACCACGCGCGGGACAGGTCGGCGGGAACGGTGGAATCGGGGGGAACGGGCATCGGCGTGCGGCGACCAGTCGAAGAAAACGTCCGATGTTAATCGATCGCACCGGACGCAGACCGATGGGTCGCGAACACGATCGTCAGTCGGCAGCAGCGGCAGCCGACTGCGTGGCCGCATCGACGCGACGGCGTGGCCGTGCATGCGCGCTCAGCCGTGCGCGACGGCTCCCGGCACGCCGCGCCCCGCCCGCTGCGCCGCATGGCGCGCGTGGACGCGGCCCGGCGCATCGGCCGGCAGCGCGCCGTGCTGCAACCAGTACAGCGCGGCGGGCCACAGCGTGTCGGTGAAGCGGCTGTGAAAGAACGCGAAGTGGCCGATCGCGTCGACGCCGATATCGCGCGGCGCGATCCGCAGGTGCGTGACGTCGCTGCCCGTGTAATAGCCGACCAGCCGCTCGATCGCGTCGACCGTGCCGAACGCGTCGTCGTCGAGACCGATCGCGAGCATGGGTGCCGACAGCCGCGCGAAGCGGGCCGGCAACGCAGCGCGGCTCGCCGCGGGTTCGGCGAGCGGGCCGTGCGTGTAGGTGTCCTCGAAGCGCGGCTGCGAGCGCACCCACGACAGCGCGACGCCGCGCGGCGTGTCTTCCATCCAGCCGAGCCGTTTCGCGGGCACGTAGCCGAACACGGCCGCGAGGGCCGGCATTGCGACGTGCCACTTCCACCACATGCGCCGCCGCTCTTCGCGCCGATAGTCGCGCCAGTACGCATACTGCGCGCCGACCGTCACCACGTGACGCACGGATGCGTTCGATGCCGCGAGCCCGAGCACGCAGCCGCCGATGCTGTGCGCGACGACGTCGAGCGGCTGGCCCGGAAACGCGTCGCGCGCATACCGCAGCGCGGCCTCGCAATCGAGTCGCCCCCAGTCGAGCCAGTTCGCGCGCAGCTTCGCGAGCCGCGCCGGGCGCGATCCGCCGATCCCGCGATAGTCGTAGACGAGCACGTCGCGCCCCTGCGCGAACAGCCACGCCGCGAAGCGGAAGTAATAGTCGCAGCGCACCGACGTCGCGCAATTGACGACCGTCACGGGCCGCGCGGCGCCACCACCGCGATGCCGCCATACGTAGCCGCGTAGCGCGTAACCGTCGGCGGCGGTCAGCGTCACGGGCTCCGGCGGCAACGCGCCCGCCGGGCGATCGGCCGCCTGCCCCGTCGCACCCACGCTGCGCCCCGCCCCGCCCGCTTCGTTCGAAATCGTCATCCTGTCTCCTGTGCAGCGCCGGATGACCCCGGCGCCCGCCCGCTCGGCCAGTCTCCATTGAACTTGACGCACCCGGCGTTCTCAACCAATCTTGCTGCTCCGTTCGCATGAGCCCCACGCATGTCAACGCCGCTCGTCCGTCTCCCGTCACTGGACCTCGTGCGCGGCTTCGTCGCCGTCGGCCGCCGCATGAGCATCACGCTCGCCGCGCAGGACCTGTGCGTCACGCAGTCGGCGGTCAGCCGCCAGGTGCACGCGCTCGAGGCGCATCTCGGCGTCGCGCTGCTGCAGCGCGGCTATCGCAAGATCGCGTTCACGCCGGAAGGCGAGCGGCTGTTCCGCGCGGCGGACGCCGCGCTGCTCAGCCTGCAGGACACCGTCGCGTCGCTCGCCACCGCGCGCGAGCGGCAACCCGTGACGATTACCGCGAGCATCGGCGTCACCGCGCTGTGGCTGCTGCCGCGCCTCGGGCGCCTGCAAGCGCGGCTGCCCGACATCGACTTGCGCGTCGCCGCGAACGACAAGGTACTCGATTTGCGCGCGGAAGGCATCGACCTGGGGATCCGCTACTGTCCGCGCGAGCGCGCGCTGCATCTGTTCGACGAGATCGTCGTGCCGGTCGCGCACCCCGCGCTGGCCACGCGCCCCGTCACCGATGCCGCCGCGATCGCCGACCACGTGCTGCTCGAATTCGACGGCCCCCCGCAAACGCAACTGCAGTGGCGCGCGCATCTGTACGCAGCCGGCCTCGGCGACGCGCGCCCGAAGGGCGTGCTGCGCTTCAACCAGTACGACCAGGTGATCCAGGCCGCGATCGCCGGCCAGGGTGTCGCGCTCGGACGGCTCGCGCTCGTCGCGCCGATGCTCGCCGACGGCCGGCTCGCCGTGCTCGGCCCGCACTCGCAGGCGTTGTCGGATGCGTACGGCTACTGGCTGTTCCGGCACGATCCGGCACCGCGCCGCGAAGTCGCCGACGTGCGCGACTGGATTCTCGCGGAAGCGGCCGAGTGCGACGCGGCGATGCGCGCGCACGATGTGGCACTGCGGTAGCCGCGCGCGATTTCCCTTGGTCGAGCCGATGTCGAGTTGATGCCGGCGCGGCGTCGCGCAACGGCTCGCGCCGCCTCAAGCACCGAGTGCGCCGGGTGCGCCGATTCCGCATCGGCCGCGTGTCACACCGGCGGCATGCGCCGCAAAGACGCCACGTACACGGCCGGCACCAACCTCCTCGCCGGTATCGCACCCGCCCCTCATCGCATTCCCGGCACGCATGCGAATCCGACCGATTGATCGCTTGAGCGACACCGGGCCGGATCGTCTAATCGGAGCGAACACGGCCGTCGCGCCGCACGCATTCATCCGGAGACACGCATGACCCCGATCGAACAAGACGTCCGGCGCCGCTGGCTGCCGGTGCTCGCGGGCGGCCTGATCATGGGCGCCGCGCTCGGCATCCGGCACGTGCAGGGACTGTTCCTCGCACCCGTCACGCTCGACCACGGCTGGTCGCGCGAAACGTTCGGCCTCGCGCTTGCGCTGCAGAACCTGATCTGGGGGATCGCGCAACCGTTCACGGGAATGATCGCCGACCGCTTCGGGTCGGTACGCGTGATCGTCGCCGGCATGCTGCTGTATGCGGCCGGGCTCGTCACGATGGCGCTGGCGGCATCGACCGGTGTGTTCACGGTCGGCGCGGGACTCGTGATCGGCATCGCGCTGTCGGGGGCGGCGTTCGCGTCGATCTACGGCGCGCTGAGCCGGCTGTTTCCGCCCGACCGGCGCGGCTGGGCGCTCGGCGTCGCCGGTGCGATCGGCGGGCTCGGCCAGTTCTGCATGGTGCCGGTCGCGCAGGTCCTGATCGGCGGCATCGGCTGGCCACATGCGCTCATCGCGCTGGCGCTCGTCGCCGCCGTGCTCGCGCCGCTCGCCGCGCTGGTGCGCGACCGGCCCGCGCAGGCCGCGAACGCCGACGACGGTTCCGGCCAGTCGATCGGCGCGGCGGTGCGCGAGGCGTTCGCGCATCGCGGCTTCTGGTTGCTGAACGCGGGGTTCTTCGCCTGCGGGTTCCAGCTCGCGTTCATCGCGACCCACCTGCCCGCCTACCTGCTCGATCATGGCCTGCCGGCGCGCCACGCCAGCGTCGCGCTCGCGCTGATTGCGCTGACCAACGTGGCCGGCACCTATGCGTGCGGCCATCTCGGCGGCCTGCTGCGGCGCAAGTACCTGCTGTCCGTGCTGTACCTCGTGCGTGCGCTGGCGATGGCCGCGTTCGTCGCGGCGCCGTTGTCGCCCGCGAGCGTCTACGTGTTTGCGGCCGTGATGGGCTTCACCTGGCTCGGCACGGTGCCGCTGACCAACGGCGTGATCTCGCAGGTGTTCGGCGTGCGCTACATCGCGACGCTGTTCGGCTTCGTGTTCTTCGGGCACCAGCTCGGCAGCTTCTTCGGCGTGTGGCTCGGCGCGCGCGTCTACGACGCGACGCATTCGTACCTGCCGCTGTGGATCGGCTCGATCGCGCTCGGCGTGCTGGCGGCAGGGCTGCACCTGCCGATCGACGACGCGCGCGTCGCGCGGCCCGCGCCGGGCAAGGCCGCATGGGCGTGATTCGGGCGGCGCTGGCCGCCGGCGTGCTCGCGTTCGTCGCGTGGTGCGGCGCGGCCTACTTCGATCCGGGTGTCGCGCTCGCGCTGCTCGAGCATGCCGCGTTCTGCGATTGACGCAGCGGGCCGTATCGCGCACCCGGACGTGCCGCGTCGCTCGTGAGCCCTAGCAACGCTTCGGCAACGTCGCCAGCGCATCGAGCGCACGACGGCGGGCGCCGTCGTGATCGACGATCGGCGCAGGATAGTCGACGCCGAGCCGCACGCCGGCAGCCGCGAGTTCCACCGGCGACGCCTCCCACGGCGCATGGATCGTTGCCGCGTCGAGGCCCGCGAGTTCCGGCACCCAGCGGCGCACGTAGGCGCCCTGCGGGTCGAACTTCCGGCCCTGCGTCACCGGATTGAAAATGCGGAAATACGGCGCGGCGTCGGCGCCGCAACCGGCCACCCACTGCCAGTTCGCCGGGTTGTTCGCGGCGTCGGCGTCGACGAGCGTGTCGTGGAACCAGCGCTCGCCCGCCCGCCAGTCGACCAGCAGATGCTTGACGAGGAACGACGCGGCGACCATCCGGACACGGTTGTGCATCCAGCCGGTCGTCCATAGCTCGCGCATTCCCGCATCGACGAACGGATAGCCGGTCAGCCCGCGCTGCCATGCGCGCAGCGCGACGGAATCGTCGCGCCACGGCATCGCATCGAACTGCGCGCGGAAGTTGTCGGTCGCGAGCGCGGGGAAGTGATACAGCAGCACGTGGCTGAATTCACGCCAGCCGAGTTCGCTCAGGAATTTCTCGGCGCCGGCCGCGCCGCCTGCCGGTGCCGCACCCTGCACCGCGTGCCACACCTGGCGCGGCGACAGGTTGCCGAAGCGCAGGAACGGCGACAACCGGCTCGTCGCGGGCTGGTCGGGGCGATCGCGCGTCTCGGCATAGGCAGCCAGCGCCGCTGCCGAGAACGCGTCGAGCCGCGCATGCGCACCGGCTTCGTCGGGTGCCGGCCATGCGTCGCGCAGGCCGCCTGCCCAGTCCGGCGCGTGCGGGCGCAACGCGAGCGCGTCGAGCGCCAGCGCACGCTCGCGCACACCGGCCGGCCACGGATGAAACACGATCCGCTCCGGTTCGGGCAGCGGCGCCGTCACGGTCCGGTCGCGCCGCACCGCGCGCCAGTACGCGGTGAACACCTGGAACGGCGTGCCGGCTCCGGTCAGCACTTCCCACGGTTCGTTCAGCAGGCTGCCGTTGCTGCTTTCGACGTCGAGACCGTGCGCCTTCAGCGACGCCTTCAACGCCGCATCGGCATCGCGCTGCGGCTGCGCATAGCGGCGGTTCCAGTACACGGCCGCCGCCCCCGTATCGCGTACGACGCGCCCGATTTCCTGCTGCGCATCGCCGCGCAACAGCAGCAGGCGGCCGCCATGACGCGCGAGCGCCGCGTCGAGTGCGGCAAGCGACCCGTGCAGCCACCAGCGCGCGGCGCCGCCGAGCGCACGCCCCGCGCCTTCACCCGTGTCGTCGACATACACGCATACGAGCGGGCGACCGGACGCGGCCGCACGCGTCAACGCGGGCTGGTCGGTCACGCGCAGATCGTCGCGGAACCACACGATGGCAGGAGCAACGGACGACTTGGCTGGCACGGGCACCTCGGAGCAGGAATGCTGATTGACCCGCATTGTCGCGGGCGGCTCACGCGCTGTCGATATCCGGAACGCGCACGGTGTCGGCTCGCCGTTCTCGCACGCGCCCGGCGCCGCCTGTTCGCCGGCCCGGTGAAACGCCTTGGTCCATTCCGACGATTCTGCACCGTGAGCACCGGCCTACGCTCGAACTCGGGTTCGCCACGCCGCGCGGCGCGCGCCGGCCGCTGGCCGGTCCCGCACATTGCACCACGCATCCGTCCGGGCCGCCGGTGCTCGCACGGATCTTTTCCCCGATCTCACCCGATGCTCCAATCCAATGGAAGTCGCACTGCCGGACGGCGGCACGCAGGTGATGTTTCTCGGGCTCTGGTACGTCGACCGGTTCGTGCGCATCGCGCGGGGCTGGCGCATCGCGGGGCGCGTCGAGGAGCGCTGCTACGGCCACAACGTGCCGGCGGTGCTCGCTGACGCGACCGGCTGAACCGCCGCGTCGCAGCCCGCGTGTCAGTCGAGACGAAACGCCGCCGCGAAACGCTCGGCGAACGCATCGAACTCGGCTTCCGGCAGATGATTGATGCCGCCCGCGCGCTTGCGCCCGCCGCCGGTCGGGAAACCGCGACAGAATTCGTCGGCGCCGAGCGGCCGGCCGTCGGGCACGCGCACGCTGACCACGAGCCCGCCCTGCGCGCGCGGCGACAGCACCGCGAGCGCCGCATGCGGCGCAGTGCGCATCCGTTCGTTCGCGAGCATCCCGGTCGCGCGCCGAGCCCACGGTTGATCCGGCATCCTGATCAACGTCGCGCCCGGCACTTCGCGCAACGGCGCGAGCGCGCACGCCCGCGCCATGTCGTCGCGGTAGCCGTCGCGCAGCGCGGCGAACACCGGCGTGCCGCGCACGAAGTCGAGCGGATCGGCGCACGGCAGCATCGCGTCGGCGAGCGCCGCCGGATCGAAATGCAGATCGCCGACGCAGTCGCCGTACGCGTTGTAGTTCAGGTAGAGCCCGAGTTCGGCCAGCGTGCGGCATTCCGCTTCGTCGATCCCGGATTCGCGCGCGAGCGCGTCGCCGAGCGCCGGCAGTTCGTCGCCGAATGCCGCGACGATCGCCCAGCGCACGTGCCGGCCGCCGAGATAGCGGTTCACGAGCGCACTCGTGCAGACGTCGGCGGCCGTGTCGATATACGCGTCGAAATGCGGCTCGCCGGGCAGCTCGCCCGCGAAGTGATGATCGAAGTAGCGGACCGCCGCGCCGTCGCGCAGCAGCCGCGCGCATGCGTCCCGGTTCTCGTCGTGCGACACGTCGAGCACGGTCACGCGGTCGCCGGCCCGCGCGTCGATTCGCTCGAGCAGCCTGATGTCGCGCTTGACGCCGGTCACCAGCGTGCCCGCCGCGCCTTCCGCGAGCCGCAGTTGCTGCAGCGCACACAGGCCGTCCGCGTCGCCGTTGAACGCGAAGAAACGCCGCGCGTTGTGATGGTCCTGCATGATACGTCGCTCCCTCCTCAGGGCATGAAATCGCCGCCGTTCGCGTCCAGCGTCGCACCGGTCACCGCATTCGCATCATCCGACGCGAGGAACAGCGCCGCGCGTGCGCAGTCGTCGTCGGTAGGCAGCTTCGCGAGCGCGATGTTCGACGCGATCGGCGCGATGATCGCGTCTTCCGTCATTCCGTACTCGGCCGCGGCCTGCCGGAAATAGGCCTGCGTCGGCACGCCCACCTCCAGCCCATGTGGATGCCGTTCGCGCGGATACCGTGCACGCCAAGCCCGCGCGCCAGGTATTTTGCCGCAACCGCGAGCGCGCCCTTCGATACAGCGTAGCCCGCGTCTCCTGCAAATGGCTTGCGGGTCGCCTGCGTGTTGATCATCACGATCGCGCCGCTGCCGCTTCATGTGCGGGACGATTTCCTGCGTGAGCGCCATCGTGCCGAACACGTCGGTATCGAACACCGCGCGCCAGCCGTCGAGATCGGCGCCCTCGACCGCCTCCGGAAACATGCCGTGCACGAACGCACTGCGGTGCATGCCGGAGCCGGCCCCCGACTGGCAAGCCGTCGACTCAGACTATGTCATACGTCATCTGATGTGATAGAGCCGACCACGAGCCTCCTGATATTCCCCAATATTTGGGTATGTACCGGGTAAACCCGCGAATTCACATCGGGAGCGGAGGCGTACCATGTCATACGACGACATACTACATAGCTCACCAGGCCGACGCGGGCCGCCGCCCCGTTCGCCGCCCGACCGGAGACTCCCTTGACCACGCCCGCCCTGCCCGGCCGCGACCCGCTCGCGTCCGCCGTTTCGAAAGTGAAGTGGCACGTGCTGCCGCTCGTGCTGATCATGTTCATCGCGAACTACATCGACCGCGTGAACGTCGGCTTCGTCGACCGCCACCTCGAAGCATCGATCGGGATCGGCGCGGCCGCGTACGGGCTCGGCGCCGGCTTGTTCTTCGTCGGCTACGCGTTGTTCGAAGTGCCGTCGAACCTGCTGATGCAGCGGTACGGCGCGCGCATCTGGCTCGCGCGGATCATGGCGACCTGGGGCATCGTCGCGGCCGCGATGGCGTTCGTGTGGAACGACACGTCGTTCTATGCGCTGCGCTTCCTGCTCGGCGCCGCCGAGGCCGGCTTCTTCCCCGGCGTCGTGCTGTACCTGTCGCAATGGCTGCCGCCACAGGAGCGCGGCAAGGCGATGGCGATCTTCCTCGGCGGCTCCGCGTTCGCGTCGGTGCTGTCCGGGCCCGTCACCGGCGCGCTGCTGTCGATCCACGGTTTCGGCCTGCAGGGCTGGCAATGGATGTTCCTGATCGAGGGGCTGTTCTCGGTGATGCTGTGCGGCGCAAGCTGGCTGCTGCTGAAATCGCACATCCGCGACGCGACGTGGCTCACGGCCGATGAACGCGCGGCGCTCCAGAACGCACTCGATGAAGAACGCGCGACCCGCGACGTGCGCTCGAAAGTGCAGGTGTCGGCCACCACGCTGCTGCGCGACCCGCAGATCATGCTGTTCTGCTTCCTGTACTTCGCGATCCAGCTGACGATCTACGCGGCCACCTTCTGGTTGCCGACCATCATTCGCAAGATGGGCGGCCTCACCGACTTCCAGGTCGGCCTCTACAACACGATTCCGTGGATGATCGCGATCGGCGCGATGTACGGCTTCGCGGTGCTGTCCGCGAAGTGGAAGCATCCGCAGCGCTGGCTGTCGTGCGCGCTCGTGCTCGCCGCATGCGGGCTGTTCGCGTCGACGTCGCACGATCCCGCCTGGTCGTTCGCGTCGATCTGCTTCGCCGCGCTCGGCTTCAAGGCGGCGGCGTCGCTGTTCTGGCCGATCCCGCAGGGCTACCTCGACACGCGCGTCGCCGCGGCCGTGATCGCGCTGATCAACTCGATCGGCAACCTCGGCGGCTTCGTCGCGCCGACGGCGTTCGGCTATCTGAAGCAACATACGGGTTCGATCACGGGTGGCCTGTATGCGCTCGCGATCGCGTCCCTCGTCGCCGCGGTCGCCGCGCTGTTCGCCCGCACGCACCGGCGCAGCGATCCGCCGCGTGGCCTGCCGGCCGACGAGTCCTTCACGAACACCGCGATGCTCCGCCATGCCGAACACTGACCGCCTGACCGTCGTCGTCGCCAATGCCGCCGACGGCGACCTCGCCACGTTCTCGCTCACGCCCGACGGCGCGCTCGCGCCGCTCGCCCGCTACCCGGCCGGCGACGTCGCGATGCCAATCGCCGTGCAGCCCGATCGCGCGCGGCTGTATGTCGCGACGCGCGGCGAGCAGCCGACGATCGTCGCGTTCCGCGTCGCCACGAGCACCGGCGCATTTGCCCGCATCGGCGCGACCGCGATCGACGCGAGCCAGGCGTACCTGTCGCTCGACCGCAGCGGCCGCTGGCTGCTCGGCGCGTCGTACGGCGGCAATTCGCTGAGCCTCTACGACGCCGCGCGCGTGCGCGACGGCGACGGCACGCCGCTGCAGGTCGCGCACGGCATCGCGAACGCGCATGCGGTCGTCGTGTCGCCGGACAACCGGTTCGCGTATGTGAGCTCGCTCGGTTCAGACCGGATCTTCACGTTCGCGCTGGTCGAGGATGCCGGCGGCCTGCGTGCGGTCGAACACGGCGAAACGCGTTTGCCGGGCGGCTTCGGCCCGCGTCACCTGCGCTTCGCACGCGACGGCCATGCGCTCGTCGTGGTCAGCGAATTCCAGGCCGCACTCGCGACCTTCGCACGCGATGCGGACAGCGGCCGCCTCGGCGACGCACAGGTCAGCGCGCGCCACCCGGCCGTCGCCGGGCTCGCGCAAGGCCATGCGCGCCCGCCCGCGCCGACCGAGCCTTCCGTGTGGGCCGCCGATCTCCACCTGACGCCCGACGAGCGCTTCGCGTACGTCAGCGAACGCACGTCGAGCCGGTTGCTCTGCTATCGCCGCCATGCCGACGGCAGCTTCGAACCCGCGCACGCGACGGCCACCGAACCGCAGCCGCGCGGCTTCGCGATCGATCCGTCGGGACGCTGGCTCGTCGCGTGCGGCGAGCAGTCGGAATACGTGTCGGTCTATGCAATCGCGCCGGAGGACGGCACGCTGACGTCGCACGCACGCGTGAAGGGTGGCCGCGGGGCGAACTGGGTGGCGATCGTCTGATCGGCCGATGGGTTGAGTGATCGCTCGATCGCTTGATCGATCGATACGCTGGGCGGCGTGGCACCGGCCCGCACCACGCCGCCCCGGCTCGCTGTCAGCGCCGCTCGCTCGGCGCGACGCCGGTCCAGCGCTTGAACGCGCGCGTGAAATTCGCGCGGTCGGTATAGCCGACCCGCGCCGCGATCTCGTCAACCGGCAGGCGCGTGCCTTCGAGCAACCGTAGCGCATCGCGCAACCGGATCTCGTCGAGCAGCGCCGAATAGGTCGCGCCGAACGCCGCGAGCTGGCGCTTCAACGTCCGCGCCGACACGTGCAGCTCGCGTGCGACGTCGTCCACCGACGGATAACCGGCGTCACCGCAGATCAGCAGGTTGCGCACGCGCTCGACGATGCTTTCCGCATAGCCGAGCCGCGCGAGCTCGGCCTCGCATTGCTGGACGATCATCTGCGCGGTCTGCGCGTTCGCGGTGCCGATCGGCTCGTCGAGCAGCGCGGCGTCGCAACGGATGCGGTTCGCGCTCGCGTCGAAATGACAGCGCGGCAGCCGCGCACGATAGCGCTCGAACCACGGCGGTTCCGGCCATGCAAAATGCAGCTCCGCGCGCGACTGCAGCGTGCGCCCCGGCTCGGGGTCGAGCAGCGAATTGAACAGGATGGCCGTCTCGACCAGGAAATTCTCCACCGCGAACTGGCGCAGCCGGCCGAGCGGAAACGCCTCGAACACATCGATGTCGACGATCCCGTCGAGCTGCGCGAGCCGCACCGAGAAGAACGGCACGCGCGTCGGCAGGTAGCGGATGCCGAGCGCGATCGCCTCGCCAAGCGTCGCGCAGCTCATCAGCCCGAAGCCGATCATCCCGGATTTGGTGAGGCTGCTGCGCAGGCCGATCTCGATCGCGATCGACGGATCGTTCGTCGCGTCGAGCAGGTTGAACACGATCGCCGCCTGCTGCCGCGGCGTGATGCGCGCGTCGGGCCGCGCGAGCCGCTCGCGCGCGACGCCCGAGCCCGCAAGGATGCGACCGGCATCGATGCCGCGCTCCTCGGCGAGCATCAGCATGAACAGCGCATACGCGGACGATACCGTCGCCTTGTTCAACTGGCGCGCGGCATCCTGGACGGACAAGGCCATGCGGCGGACTCCGGAGCGGTTTCGGCGGATTGTAGCGTCGCTGGCCCGCAATGACACCACCGCGGCCCTCTAGCCGCGCGGCGCGGCGCCGAACGACGACCGGCCGTCCATCGTGACCCGAAATGACACCATCATTGGCACCGGCGGCCCTCGCGCGTGCGACAGGGCACGCCTATGCTTGTCACATCGGCATTGCGCCCCACTCTTTCCGCACGGATTCCGGTCGATGAGCCAACCCGTACCACCCGTCTTTCGCCACGACACCGACAAGGTCGCGTATGTCCGCCGCGAGGTCAACGCCGCGAGCGATGCGATCCGAGCGCGCTTTGCGCTGCTCGACAACCAGAACCTCGTCGGCGCGACCGTGATGGCCGTGTCGGTCAGCGCGCTGCTCACGCTTGCGTGGCTGTATGCGCGCGGCGCGATCGCGTGGTACGTCGCGCTGCCGCTCGCCGCGTTCGTCACGTCGCTGATCCACGAACTCGAGCACGACCTGATCCACCTGATGTACTTCAAGAAAACGCCCTGGGCCTATCACCTGATGATGGCGCTGTGCTGGCTCACGCGGCCGGGCACGATCAATCCATGGACGCGGCGGCGCATGCACCTGCATCACCACAAGGTGTCGGGCGGCGAATCGGATCTCGAGGAATTCGGCATCACCAACGGCGAACGCTGGGGCGTGAAGCGGCTGCTGATGATCGCCGACGGGATGCTCGCCGTCGTGCTGCGGCCGGATGCGATGCGCCGCAAGGTCAAGCAGTACGTCGCCGCGCAGCCGGTGCAAGACGCGGCCGAACGCGTGCAGTTGCGCATCGAGCAGGTGTCGTCCTACATGCCGCTCGGGCACGCGTACTACGCGCTGTGGCACGCGTTCATCGTCTATCACGCCGGCCTGTTCGCGCTGCATGCGTTCGGCCAGGCGGTAACCGTGCCGGCCGTCGTCGAGCGCGCGATGCACGTCGTCGATTTCCTCGCGGTCGTGTGGCTCGGGCCGAACTTCGTGCGCAGCTTCTGCATCAACTTCGTCAGCTCGAACATGCATTACTTCGGCGACATCGACTCACGCAACGTGATCCAGCAGACGCAGGTGCTCAACCCGTGGTGGATGCTGCCGTTCCAGCTGTTCTGTTTCAACTTCGGCAGCACGCACGCGATCCATCATTTCGTGGTGCGCGATCCGTTTTACATCCGGCAGCTGACCGCGCGCACCGCGCACGCGGCGCTGCGTGAGGTGGGTGTGCGGTTCAACGATGTCGGCACGTTCAAGCGCGCGAATCGCTGGGGTGCGTATCGCCCGGTGCGCGATACGCGCGGCGTGCAGCGGGCCGACGCGTAACGGCGGGTGGGTGGCGTGGCGCGTCTCGGCGCGCCGTTCCCGTCAGACCGTCAGCGCATCAGTCGCCGATCGGCGGCATCGGCCCGTGCCCGCGGATCCACGCCCAATTCGCGAGCTCGGCCATTTCCTTGTCACCGCGGCTGTCGCCGTAGGCGAACAGTTTCACGGGCGGCTGATTCCCCCACCAGCCGCGCAAGCGCACGACCTTCTGCGGACCCCAGCAGTTCTCGCCGTTCAGCCGCCCGGTGAACGTGCCGCGCTCGAATGCGAGGCACGTCGCGAGCACCGTGTCGATGCGGACCGCCTTCGCCCACTTCTCCAGATACAGCGACGGCGACGCGCTGACCAGCACGACTTCGTGCCCGCGCGCCTGGTGCTCGCGCACGCGTTCGAGCATGTCCGGACGCACGAGGTTCGGCAGATAACCGTCGACGAAGCGGCGCGCCAATGCGTCGAGCGCGTCCTCGCGGATCGGCCCGAACGCAAACCACGCGAACTTCGCCTTCGCGTCGCCGCGCGACAGCATGCCCGCCTTCATCGCGACGAGCCACGGCAGCGCGCGCAGCCCGGCCCATGCAAAACGCGGTGTGCCGACCGCGTAGCGGACAAAATGGCGGAAGCTGTCGGTGGTGGTGATGGTGCCGTCGAAATCGAATGCGGCGACGATGCGGTCGGTCATGGAGAAACGGGGAAGCGATGAGATGCCCGGGAAGATAGCAGACTCGGGCCGCCATTCTGCAGTAACGGCATTCGAGACGGTGCGGGCGCGCCGCACCGGCCACGAGAGACAGCCTCCCGGCCGATTCCGGCGGATCATCGAAGGGGCTGGCGGGCAGCCGCCAGAGTTTGCTATACTCTCGCTCTTCCGGAGAGATGGATGAGTGGTTTAAGTCGCACGCCTGGAAAGCGTGTATAGGTTAATCGCCTATCGGGGGTTCGAATCCCCCTCTCTCCGCCAGCATTCAAATGCCCGCGCAAGCGGGCATTTTCGTTTTGCGGCCCGGCTTTCGTCGTGTCCCAGCCGCTCCGTCCCCAAACCGCCGCCCCGTTGGCCCGCCCGAGCCCCCTCACGGATGCCGAATGTAATCCACCAACGCCCGCGTATATTCATCCGGCTGCCGGTCAAGCAGACTGACCACAATCGCCACCGCAAACCCGGCCGGCACCCCGAACACGCCTGAACTGATCGGCTCGATCCCGAACCACGTCCGCCCGGCAAACCCGGTGAGCTGCGTGAAATACGGATACGTCGACACGATGTAATACACGCACACCGCCAGCCCCGTCACCATCCCGGCGATGGCACCGCGCGTCGTCGTGCGTTTCCAGAACACCCCAAGCACGAGCACCGGAAAGAAACTCGACGCCGCGAGCGAGAACGCCGCGCCAACGAGAAACAGGATCTTCCCCGTATTGAGCGACGCGACATACGACGCGAACAGCGCAACCCCGAGCAGCAGCACCTTCGAGATCGTCACGCGCCGCTGGCTCGATGCATCCGGCGCGACCATGCAGTAATAGACGTCGTGCGACAGCGCATTCGCGATCGTGAGCAGCAACCCGTCCGCGGTCGACAGCGCCGCCGCAAGCGCGCCAGCCGCAATCAGCCCCGATATGACATACGGCAACCCCGCGATCTCCGGCGCGGCCAGCACGACCATGTCCGGCTGCATTTGAATCTCGGACCAGTGGACGATGCCGTCGCGAATCACCTCGACGATGCTGATCAGGTCCGGTTCGAAGTGATGCCACTGCATGACCCACGCGGGCAGTTCGGCGATCGGCCGCCCGACGAGATGGGTCAGAATCTCGAACTTGATCAGCACCGCGAGCACCGGCACGCTCAGATAGAACAACGCGATGAAGAACAGCGTCCAGCCGACCGAACGCCGTGCGGATGCGACCGACGTCGTCGTGTTGTAACGCGTGAGAATGTGCGGCAGGCTCGCGGTGCCGAGCGACAGGCACAACAGCAGCGCGAGGAAATTCCGCTCGCGCGGCTTGCGCGCGTCGTCGTTCACCGCGGGAAACGGCTCGTGCATCGACACGGGCGGCTCGGCCCGGGCGAGCAGATCATCGCGCGCCTGGGTCCAGGTCACGCGCGCCGCCGTCGGATCGCGCGGAAAATCGGCCAGTTCGCGCTCGCGCTGGTTGATCTCGCGCAGCGGCCCGTTGTGGCGCCGCAGGTCCGCGAGCTGGTCGACGAGTTGCCGACGCGCATCCGCATACGATCCGGGCAAGCGATCGAGCTGCGTCTGCACGACCACGGCCTGCCGGCGATACGCATCGCGCACCTGCTGCTCGTCGGCCGCGTCGCGCACCTGCGCCTCGCGCGCCGCCACGCGTTCCATCAGCTTGCCGTAATTGAACTGCGGCACCGGCCCGAGCCCGTTCTTCATCGCGATCAGCGACACCGGGATCAGGATCGCGCTGATCAGGATGATGTACTGCGCAACCTGTGTCCACGTGACCGCGCGCATCCCGCCGAGAAACGAGCACACGAGAATGCCCGCGAGCCCGCAGAAGATTCCGATCGCGAAGTCGACGCCGATGAAGCGCGTCGCGATCAGCCCGATCCCCTGGATCTGCGCGACCAGATAGACAAACGAACACAGGATCGCCGCGCCGGCCGCGAGCGCGCGCACGGCGGTGCTCGAAAAGCGCGTGCCGAGAAAATCGGGAATCGTGTAGCGCGCGAGCTTGCGCACGTAGGGCGCGAGCAGGAACGCGACGAGACAGAAGCCGCCCGTCCACCCCATCACATAGGCGAGCGCATCGTAGCCGGTTGCGTAGAGCGAGCCGGCGAGGCCGATGAACGACGCCGCCGACAACCAGTCTGCCGCCGTCGCCATCCCGTTGAACGCGGACGGCACACGCCGCCCGGCCACGTAGTATTCGACAAGATCGGACGTGCGCGACAGCAGTCCGATCACCGCATACACGGCAATCGGCACGAACAGGAACACATAGCCGATCCACACGCCGGAGCCGGTCGCGCGCTCGATCCGCCACAACAGCAAGATGAAGCCGAGAAAACCGAGCGTGTAGAGCGCATACGCGCGAATCAGTCGATGCGTCAGCATGGATCAGCGGGATGGGTGCGCATCGGCCGCCTGCGCGGCATGGTCGTCGTACGCGCGCCTGAGCATGCGGTCCGCCCGCTGCATCAGCCCGATGTACACGACGATCAGCACGAGATATACGAGAATCGCGCCCTGCGCGCCGACATAGAACGGCAGGCTGAAACCGGCGAAGCGGATGTCCGCGAGCGCGGGCGCAAAGAACGGCACGACGAACGACACCGTGAAGCCGATCGCCATCAGCACCAGGATCAGCACGACGTTGAAACGCCAATAGCGCGCATGGGCACGCGCGAGTGGTGCGGGAACGGGCGGCGGCGCGGCAGGCGCCGGACGGGACGGAACGGTCATGCCGTTATTTAGCAAAAAGCCCCTGCGCGGGCAATCGGGATTGCCGCGCAGGGGCTCGTGCGCGCAACGTGCGCAACGGGTCGATCAGCGCACTTCGGCGAGTTGCTCGAGGATGGCCGGGTTCTCGAGCGTGGACGTGTCCTGCGTGATCGCCTCGCCCTTCGCGAGCGAGCGCAGCAGGCGCCGCATGATCTTGCCCGAGCGCGTCTTCGGCAGGTTGTCGCCGAAACGGATGTCCTTCGGCTTCGCGATCGGGCCGATCTGCTTGCCGACCCAGTCGCGCAGCGTCTTCGCGAGCGCCGCCGCTTCCTCGCCTTCCGGGCGCGAGCGCTTCAGCACCACGAACGCGACCACCGCCTCGCCCGTCGTGTCGTCCGGACGGCCGACCACCGCCGCTTCCGCAACCAGTTCGTGCGACACCAGCGCCGACTCGATCTCCATCGTGCCGAGCCGGTGGCCCGACACGTTCAGCACGTCGTCGATGCGGCCCATGATCGTGAAGTACCCGGTGTCCTTGTCGCGCACCGTGCCGTCGCCGGCGAGGTACAGCCGGCCGCCGAGTTCTTCCGGGTAGTAACTCTTCTTGAAACGCTCCGGGTCGCCCCAGATCGTGCGGATCATCGCCGGCCACGGGCGCTTGACGACGAGAATCCCGCCTTGCCCGTTCGGTACGTCCTGGCCCGTTTCGTCGACCACCGCGGCCATGATGCCCGGCAGCGGCAGCGTGCACGAACCCGGCACCGTCGGCGTCGCGCCCGGCAGAGGCGTGATCATGTGGCCGCCGGTTTCGGTCTGCCACCACGTGTCGACGATCGGGCAGCGTTCCTGGCCGACATGCTTGTGATACCACATCCACGCTTCCGGATTGATCGGCTCGCCGACCGTGCCGATGATGCGCAGGCTCGACAGGTCATAGCTCTTCGGGTGGACCTTGTCGTCGGCTTCCGCGGCCTTGATGAGCGAACGGATCGCGGTCGGCGCGGTGTAGAACACCGTGACCTTGTGGTCGCCGATCATCTTCCAGAAGCGGCCGGCGTCCGGATAAGTCGGCACGCCTTCGAACACGACCTGCGTGCCGCCGCACGCGAGCGGGCCGTACGTGATGTACGTGTGCCCGGTCACCCAGCCGATGTCGGCCGTGCACCAGAACACGTCGTCGGGTTTCCAGTCGAACGTCCACTTCATCGTCTGCGCGGCCCACAGCAGGTAGCCGCCGGTGCTGTGCTGCACGCCCTTCGGCTTGCCGGTCGAGCCCGACGTATACAGGATGAACAGCGGATGCTCGGCGCCGACCCATTCCGGCGCACACGTGTCGGACTCGCCGTCCGCGAGTTCGTGCATCCACAGGTCGCGTCCGGCATGCCAGTCGATCTTGCCGCCGGTGCGGCGATAGACGATCACGCTCTTGACCGCTTCGCAGCCGCCCATCGCGATCGCTTCGTCGGCGATGCTCTTGAGCGGCAGCGTCTTGCCGCCGCGCGCCTGCTCGTCGGCGGTGATGAGCGCAACGGCGCCGACGTCGACGAGCCGCTCGTTCAGCGATTTGGCGGAGAAGCCGCCGAACACGACCGAGTGCGTGGCGCCGATGCGCGCGCAGGCCTGCATCGCGACGATGCCCTCGATCGACATCGGCATGTAGATGACGACGCGGTCGCCCTTGGCGATTCCGCGCTTCTTCAGCGCATTGGCGAAGCGCGATACGCGGGCGAGCAGATCGGCGTAGGTGACGCGCGTGACGGTGCCGTCGTCGGCCTCGAAGATCACCGCGACGCGCTGGCCGTTGCCGGCTTCGACGTGACGATCGAGGCAGTTGTACGACGCGTTGAGTTCGCCGTCGTCAAACCACTTGTAGAACGGTGCGTCGCGCTCGTCGAGCACCTTCGTGAACGGCTTGTGCCAGCTGAGGCCTTCGCGGGCGAGACGCGCCCAGAAGCCTTCGTAATCGCGCTCGGCTTCGGCGGCGAGCGCACGGTAGGCCGGCATGCCGGAAATGGTCGC
>NZ_JBQEON010000058.1:0-31468 GCF_052045245.1 Burkholderia sp. 22313 | reverse complement strand
GAAGCTGGAAATCATGGAAGCGTGCGGCATCACCGTCACGCGCAACCCGTCGGAAATGGGCCGTCTGCTGAAGAAGGCGCTGTAAATTCCGTCTGGTTTCGTCCTGCAGAAAACGCCGGCTTTGCCGGCGTGAGACTGCGAAAAAAAGCTGACACTTGACGTCAGGGTTTGATACGGCGGTCGAGTGCTGTCAAGCTAAATAGTGCGATCGCTAGCTTGAGAATCTCGTGGCGCGGCGCACATCCTTGACCTCATCGCTCAACGCCTTGGTGTGCTCGCATTTCACTGGGGTCGCGTCGTCGCACCTTCAATTTCCAGAAACTTGACCCAGCCGAACGGCGATTGCCTCGTACAACCCGGTTGGGGTGCGGTGAATTCTGCTGCTGCCGAGGAGGCGAGCAATCGTCGTTAACTGAATGCGCCGATGCCTGCTAGCGGTGGAACTTCGTCGGTCCATTCCCGCGTGTCGGGAGAGATCTTCAACCGGCTGCCCTCGAGCTTGATGAGCCGGTTCAGCTTGCCGATTCCGGCCTGCCCGACGATCGTCCGGTGGCGCACGCAAGCAGCCCGGATTGAATCGATGATTCGCGACAAGCCGCACGCGTCCGTGCATGCCGAGCTTGCAGACACCGTTGTCCCGGTGCGACCGTTCGGCCGGTTCGGCTGGCCGTCTCGATGACTCGAGGCGCGCGGCGCCGCGGACAATGCGAGCGCCATCCATCGATGCTGCCCCGCGAAGCATCGCCACGTGATCCGAGGATGTCGCTGCCCGACAAGCAAAGCTTTTCCGCGCTGTGAGCAAAGGTGGACAGTCTGCGAACGCCTATTGTTCTAGTAACGGAAATGCGCGCGATGCTTACACCAACGGCCGCATACCGCTATAAGAGCCGATGCTTCGCCATGGGCAACTATCTAGGAGACGCAAGTGCCTGATACCACCATGCAAGGCTATCCTGCTTCTGCGCTGTTCGACGAAGAGGCGGGGGCGATCGATCCCCTGGTCTACTCCTACCAAGGTATCTACGAGCAGGAACTGGACCGCATCTTCGGGCGGTCGTGGCTTTTCATCGCTCACAAGAAACATATTCCCACGATCTACTGGCGGCTCGCGCGGCCTCAGTTTGAAGTTCGCCGAGTCGCTCGGCGAACTGGGTGCGCGCGTTGTGCTCTCGGCTCGAGAAATCGGCGAATTGCAAGAGGCGCAGGCGCACTTGAATTCGCTGGGCATCGAAGCGGATTTCATCGCAGCGGACGGTGCGGTCAAGATAGATATTCATCGCTTGGCCAACGAGACGCTCGCTAGATTGGGACACGTCGATATCCTCGTAAGCAATGCGGGTGCAGTGTGGAGTGCGCCGGCGGAGGATCATCCCTTCGACGCATCGGACAAGGTGATGGACCTCAGCATCCGAGGCCTCTTCCTGCTTACCCAGCAAATCGGCAAGTGATCGATGATCCCGCGCGGGTATGGCCGAATTGTCGACATCGCATCGATCGCTGGGCTCAGAGGTAATTCGCCCGACGCCATGAGCACGATTGCCCACAACGCGAGCAAGGAGGGGCGTCGTGAATTTCACTCGGGCGCTGGCGGGCGAGTGGGAACGGCGCGGGATTACCGTCAATGCGATCGCCCCGGGCTTTTTCCCCTCGAACATGACGCGCGGGTTGCTCAACAAGTTGGGCGCCGATAGCGTCGCCGCGGAAGTGTCGTTGCGTCGTATCGGCGACAGCGAAGATCTGAAGGGGGCGGTCGCATTGTTCGCATCGGATGCCGGCAAGCACATCACGGGGCAAATCCTTGCAGTAGATGGCGGCGCGACTGCCGTGCTCTAGTTTGACGAGAGGAGATACAGATAATGAAGGCAATACAAATCGCACGTACCGGTGGACCGGAGGTGCTCACGCTGGTCGACATCGAGGCGCCCAAGCCTCGTGTTGGAGAACTACTGGTCAAGGTGGACGCCGCCGGCGTCAATTTTGCCGATACAGTCCGTCGCCGAGGTGCATTTTATCCCGCCCCAACACCCCTTCCGATCGTACTGGGAAGCGAGATATGTGGAACCGTCGTGTCCGTTGGCGATGGAGTGACCGGCTGGCAGCCGGGTTCGAGGCTTATCGGCCTGTTCGATCACGGCGGCTATGCCGAGTACGTCATTGTCGAAGCGCGTAGTGCGATTCCGATTCCGGAAGATGCCGACTCATCCATTGCGGCGGCCATTTTCGTGCAAGGCATGACCGCGCTGCTGGTGCTTGACGACGTCGGCGGTCCCGTGACGGGCCGTAACGTGCTCGTCGAAGGCGCGGCCGGCGGCGTAGGTGGATTGGCGGTGCAAATTGCGCGATTGCTCGGTGCCCGTCATGTCATCGGCGCGGTGAGTTCCCCGGACAAGGGCGAACTCGCCCGTGAGCTAGGCGCGACTGGCACGGTCAACTATACGGAGCCGGGCTGGGAAGAGGCGGCGCGTGCCCTCACGAACAACGAAGGCTTCGATCTCATCCTCCATGTCCAGGGCGGCGAGGCACTCGCTCGCGAGCTGGCTCTTCTCAGGCCTTCCGGGCGCATCGTCGCGTACGGCGCGGCTTCCAACGAGCCGATGCTCGTGGATGCGGCCCACCTGCTTGGGGGCAACCTCGGTGTCTGCGGCTTCTATCTTGGGGTGCACCTCGCTGACGCCGAGCGAATGAAACGACAGTTCTCCCGCCTGATGGGATGGGTCGAGTCCGGGCAGATCACGGTGCCGATCGGCGGGTGTTTCCCTCTTTCCGAGGCGGCTCACGCACATGCGTTACTTGAATCTCGCCGATCAACGGGCAAGCTGATCTTGAAACCGTGATGCCCGGTGTGGCAGCAAACTTGAGCTAAGTCGAGCAAACGCCCACGCGCATTACGCTGGACAAACTGCGTCGGAGGGTCGTTAGGCATCCTCCGCTCAACAACCGAAGAGGAGTTGTACATGAGTATTTCATTCAGTGGAGGGTGCGCCTGCAAGGCGATTCGCTACGAGTGCTCGGCCGAGCCGATTTTCTCATTGAACTGCCATTGCTGTGACTGTCAACGTGCAACCGGCAGTGCTTACGCCTCGGTGCGGATCGTGCCGGCTCCCGCGTTTCGGATCGTATCGGGCGAGCCTCGATATCACGGGGTGAAGAGTGATCTCGGTCACGACGTGGAGCGAGGCTTTTGCCCCGATTGCGGATCGCCCATCCTTGGAAGGATCGCGGAGAAGCCCGAGATTGTGCTGATTTTCTGCGGCAGTCTCGATGATCCTAGCCAGTACTCGCCCTCGATGGACTTCTACACCACCAGTGCTCAGCCGTGGGACTTCATGGATCCGGCGCTGGCGAAATATGCCAAAGGCCTGCCCAACTCATAACGCGTTGCTTAAATCCAAAGGAGACGAACGTGCTGCGACTGAAAACTGAACTGAACTTGCCGGACGTTTGCCTGACCGGTTTCGAAACGCCGCTGTCCGAGGAGGAGCGCGCCGTTCAGGAAACGCTTCATCGGTTTGCCAAGGAAGTCCTCCGCCCAACGGGCACGGAGCTGGACAAGATGACCGCGGAGCAGGCCATTGCTCCAGGATCGCCCTTTTACTCGGTCTTTACAGAGTTCGCGAAGCTCGGCGTAGATCCCGCGCTGTTCGCTTCGCTGCCCGCCGAGACGGCGTTGCGCATGGAATCGATGATCGCCGAGGAGCTCGGATGGGGCGACAGCGGTCTTGCTCTGTCGCTGGGGATCGCCAACTTCCCTATGCAACTGGCTGTTACGGCCGGCAAGCAGGAACTGGTCGAGCTGTGCGCCGGCCGCATCGGGTGCTGGATTGGAACGCAGCCCGACCGGGGCAGTGACTTCCAGGTGTTCGACATCGAACGCGATTGGCCGCAAGGCACGCCGGGTAATCAAGGCAACCTGTGGGCGAAGGTGGGCGACGACGAGATCGTGATCAACGGACAAAGCTCGGCCTGGGTATCCAACGGCGCCGTTGCGCAAGTGGCGATCGCCTATATGGGCGCGGACTATGGCGATGGACGGCTCGACAAGAACGGCCTGCCGCACGGTGTCGGGGTGATCATCCCTCTCGACCTTCCCGGGGTCTCGCGCGGCAAGCCGCTTGAAAAAATCGGCCTTCGCGCGCTTCCTCAAGGGGAAATCTATTTCGACAACGTTCGTGTTCCGAAACGTTTCGCCGTCGCGTTGAAAGACGAGTACTACGGCAATTTTGCTTCCGTGTGGTCTTACGCCGGAGCACACACGTCGCCGATATTCGTGGGCGTTGCCCGCGCGGCGTTCGAGATGGCGCTGCAGTACTGCCATGAACGCAAACAGGGCGGAAGGCTGCTGATCGATCATCAGCTGACCCGTTATCGTCTCGGCGACATGCTGCGCCGGATTGAACTGGCCCGCGCGACGGCTCGGCGCTCACTCGCGTTTGCACGCCTTTCGGAGCGGGTCCACCCCTATGTCACTGCAGCGAACAAGGTGACGGTAACCGAAGAGGCGATGAAAGTGGTCCACGAGGCGCTTCAGCTTTTCGGCGCGGTGGGCACGACACGCGAATATCCCATCGAGAAGCTGTTCCGCGACACCCGTCCCTCCCTTATCGGGGATGGCGAGAGCTACACGGTGACCATGCGCCTTGGGCTTCTTTGTCAGCAGCTCTATGCGGAGGGTTGGAGCAATCCCTGATCCGTCGAAATGTCGCGTACAACTTCGCGAATTCCCCGATTCGCGGGGATGAAAACGAACGCGCCTATTTCTTCCTGCGCGCTTTCCTGCCCCGCCGCGACGCGAAAGCCGCCCGAAGGTCAGGTAGGCGACGGGCGTGGCGGACAGGTGCGCCAGGGCAAACTACCCGAACTGTTGGAGTGAGTGTGATGGATCAGCCGATTCTTGATTTAAATGGCAAGGTGGCGTTGGTAACTGGTTCCGCACAAGGTCTTGGTGTGGAGATCGCGACTACTCTGGCGCGCCAAGGCGCAAGAGTAATCGTGTCGGATGTCCTGGAGGACTTGGGCCGAACGACTGCACGAGCTATTCAAGGGGCGCAATTCGTCAAACATGATGTAGTGAGCGAGCCTGACTGGCAGCGAGTTGTCCAATTCGCCGTTGAGACGCACGGTCGTCTGGACCTCGTAGTGAACAACGCCGGGATAGAAGCTTTTTCGCTTCTCGAGAATCTCACCGTTGAGCAATTCCAGCGCGTTCAGAAGGTGAATCTGGAAGGAACGTTCCTCGGCACAAAGTGGGCGATTCGAGTGATGAAACCAGGCGGTAGTAGCGGGCACGGCGGCAGCATCATAAATATCTCGTCACTGGCCGGTATCGTCGGTACGTTTGGTTTGAGTGCATATTGTGCCGCTAAGGGCGGCGTTCGCCTCTTGACCAAAGCCGCCGCCATTGAATGTGCGCACCTTGGTTATGGTATTCGAGTTAATTCGATTCACCCGGCTGTCGTCGAAGGGGGGATGGGAAAATCCGTTGTCAAAAGCCTTGTGGACTCGGGATTGGCTCCGGACGAGCACGTAGCGGAATCCCTCCTGGCAAGCACTCATCCTATGGGATTCGGAAAGCCAAAGGATGTCGCGGATGCAGTTTGTTTCGTGGCTTCAAGCCGCTGGATGAATGGGGCCGAGTTGGTTCTGGATGGCGGAGCCAGCGCTCAGTGAAGAGCAACGCGGATGGCCGTGCGTGGTGGTTCGGGCGCTACGAAGGCGGCGGCGGACCGGACCGGGGGCATGAAAAGCGGGGCGGGAAGCGCAATGAGCGCGCCAATGCAGCCGTCCCGCGCGCCGCACGTCTTGTCGATCGCGTGATCACCGGCCACACCGACCCGAACGGTCCCGAGACCTATATCGACGACCACTTTTCCGGAGAACCTCGTGTTGTCCGCCGGTCGCCCGGTGCTGTTCGTGCCGTACACGGGAGAATGCTAGTCTCGACAAACTGAGTGCGCTGGCTAGCCGCTCCACGACACGTCGGCATGCCGTAAGGCAAACGAGCTCGTCGCGTGCGGCCGCGCCGACATAGTCGCGCTGACGCTCGGTGCGCGTGGCGCATGAGTTGTCACGCGCGACTGCATGCTGCGACTGCTCGGCAGGCCGGTTGCGGGCTGCAGTACGGCTGCCGGCGACAGTTTTTCGTCGGCAGCATGGTCCGGGCGCTGGTGGCCTCGGTTGCTTCGGTCGAGCATCCCGGCACGGCGCTGTGCACGCGCGAGGAGGTCGAGCGGATTCATGCCGAAGTTGCGCAGGCAAGCTGACGGGCAAGCGGCCCACATCGTCGTGTTCAAGGACGACCCGGGGACGCTCGTCGCGTGTTCGAGTAGGATTAGGGCCGACGAGCCGGGCAGCATTGGAGTTCACGTGATCGACGCACGTATACTTCGAACTTCTATGTAATTTGGCATAATTGTATTTGCCATCCGACCGTGCCTTCGCAACTACGTGCTGCAATTCAGGGTGTCATGGCCCGCGCGCAAAACACTACTACTTTAGAGGCCAGAGCTTTTCAGAAGCTTTGATGGCGAAATATTCAGCGCGTCAGCGATTCGGATGAGGTTGAGGATGGTCAAATTGCGCTGGCCTCTTTCGATGCGGCCCATGTGACTTCGATCGATTCCTGTGAGAAGGGCAAGGGCTTCCTGCGAGACGCCAAACTCCAGCCGGCGAGCGCGGACCGTCGCGCCAATCGCGGCCAGATGTCCTGCGTCGTCCCGTTTGCCAGATACCCTTTGCATCCGATGATGGTCGCGGTATGATGCTCGTTTGGCCACGGCATTTACGACCCATTTTCTCGGGTGCGGCCAGTTTCTCTAGCTGCAAGGCATATGTTTTTGATTCAGGATGGGAATCGTCTACCGCTTCAGTCGGCGATGGCCGGTGCAACTGTATGGGCTGTGATGGAGCAGTGGACACCTGGCGACTTACTGGTTTTACGGGTGTCCGAAAAGCGAGCGCGTGGGGTTCCCTGCGTGATCTGGACGGATCTCACATCCGGAGCGGCATCGCTGAAGCAGTTTCTTGGCGGTAGTAATGTGCTGCGAGGAGCGGCAGTGGTGAGTACTCGCCGCGCGCGTCAAGTAGATGACTGGTATCTGGATCCATTGAGCGAGATCCGAGTTGGGGCGACCGAACTCAGCGAGGACGATCGCACACTGCTGACGGTGACGCAGTTCACGACCGTGACGGGCCGAAAGTTTTCCGTGCCAAGTGGATTCGCGACGCGCTACGCCCGCGGAAGGCGGGTATGGCAAGCACATCGGTCGCACTCGTGCCCTGCGTAAGGACCGAGTGGGGCGTTGTGTTCAGATGAACAGGCCGTGCGAGCGGCTTCCGCTCTCCTAGTAGGGCGGGAATCCAGGTGCTATTTGGTGAATGCGCCCCGGTTGAGCAACTATGACGGATAGCCGCTTCCGCAACGGACCGACTTGGTCGGTACCGTCCAACGGCCGTAGCAGTTGGGGAAATCGTTTCTTCGTCGATATCGAATTCACGGATTTCGAGGCACCCCAACTCATTAGTCTCGCCATCGTTGGGGAGAACGGATCCGAGTTTTACGGCGAGTGCACTGACTATGATGCAGCGCGCTGTAGCGCCTTCGTTCGGGCCGTGGTGCTGCCCCAACTCGGCCGATTCAACGCGCGCGCGATGCCATTTGATCAATTTCGTCAGGCGTTGCGGGCCTGGATCGACGGTATCTCGGCTACTTCGAAACCGGTGCTTTGCTACGACTTGGAGGCGGACTTGAGCCTGCTGCGCCTCCTATTGGATGACGCGTTGCCCGATGGTTGGACGCTCGAGAACGTTCAAGGACAAATCGATGCTGCCCGGCGGGCTGCCTACTATGCCCGGCACGGTGGCGAGCATCACGCACTGCATGATGCTCGAGCAACCGCGCAAGCCTATATTGGTTAAGCGCACCTCAATCGAAGCTGCAATAGGCCCTACCCGCTAACCACGTCCGGATTCGGATGTTTTGAGCGGTTATCTGGTTGCGCCAGACGCGTCTCGACGAGGCGATCGGCATACCTGGCGTTGGAAGGCCGCGCTGACCTGGCGCGTGCGTTTTGCCTCTTCGCCATGCAGATAGGTCGACGTCGTCGCCACCGATGCATGGCGCAGATTGTCCCGTACGACAACCAGTTCGACGCCGGCGTCCAGCGCATGCGTGGCGTGGGTATGGCGCAACCAGTGCGGGCTCGCCCGCTGCAACTTGTCGGCCAGCGCTGGACGGCGCGCGTTCACGCGCTCTGCGGTCTCCCGAAAAAACTCACCTAATACTTGCCGCAACCGTGCCGCACTGGTGGGGGTGCCACCAGGACGTGCTGCGCGATGTGCCACATTGAGGTCGGCGACCAACGGGGTGGCCGGCTGCCAGCGGGTGCGTCTGATCGGCAAGCCGCGCGCCTTCAGCGCGCGTCGCAGCGCGTCCCGCGCAAGGGGCGGCAGGGCCACGCGCCCCGATTTTGCCCCTTTTCCCATTACCTCCAGCCATAACGCGCCGCGGGCGTCCGCCGTGATGTCGCCCAGCGTTGCGGCCACCAGCTCCTGCGCCCGTAATCCTGTCGCGACGCCGAAATCCAGCACGAAACGCAGCCGCTCTGCAGCCGGTGCGGTCCAGCCGGCCCGCTCGAGCGAGTCGGCCGTGGCCCTAACGATTTTCCACTCCCGGCCAGTCAATGCGCGTCCGGTATCAAATGGCGCACGGACTGCGCCGCCGCGCACCGTCACCCCCGCAAACGGGTTGAGCACCACATAGTGCTGGTCCACGAGCCACCCGTAGAGGGCGCGCAGCACCGCCAGCGCGTAGGCGGCCGACCGTGGCGTGAGGCCTCCCGCGAATGGGCGCCAGGCGGGCGCGGCGGCCCGGTCCAGCGTGCGGCGGGCGTCGGATGGCGCAGGAAGGCGCGATAGGCGATCGCATCGTCGGTGGTGAGCGACGACAGCGGCGCGCGGCGCGCCACGATCGCCCACAGCAGCAGCCGTTCGGCCTCGCGCCGGTACGCGCGGGCGGTGTGGGGCGACTCGTGCAGCGCGAGCCACGCTGCGATGGCCTGGTAGTCGTTGGCGGCGGCGAGGCCACAGCTGTCGCGCGGGGCCCGGAAGCGGCCACGGGAGCCATCGAGGGCGGCGGGCAGGGCGTCCAGCGACCCGCGCGGGACCAACTGCGCCGCGGCGGCCGCGTACGGCATCAGCGCGGCGGCGCGCCGGGTCAGGTCGGGGTGCGCGGCGACGAAGGCGGCGACGCGGTGCGCACCCTGGCGCCCCAGTCCCGAGATCGGGCGCCATCAGCCTTGGCGGTGGGCCATCCGAACCAGCAGGTCGGCGCATGAGTCGACGCCGGCGGCTGCCAGTGCACGCACGATGCGCGGCGGCAGCCAGCGGGCCGCCGGGTCGGTTGGCTGTGGCGCCGGGATGGGGGTAGTCCGCAGGACGTCGAGCGCGGTGACAACCTGTGCCGCATGGTGGGTGCGGTTCGCGGCCGGGTGCGTGAAAAGCGGGATCAGGTCGTCTCGCTGGCGAGCCGTCGCACACGCGACGAGCTAGCGACGGATGCGACCCAGGAGGCCACGCGATGACTGGCCATCGGCCTTTCGGTGCGGCAGGTAGCGCTCGACGGCCGCGCGGGCGGTGAGTCCGGCGTGCCAGGCGCGCAGGGCGGCCAGCGACGCCAGGGTGGGGAGGTCGGGCGGGGTGGCGGGCGTTCCGCAGGACCGCCTGTTCCACTGCCCGGTGGCCGGGACAGAGGTGGTTTTCATGGGAACAGTTTAGGTCGCTCGTAGAGTCCTCGCGATAAGACTATTTATCGCAAGAGACTTGCTTGAGCATCGACCGCGAGACGTGTCGCTCAGTCGCTATCGGTCTTGGCATGGTGCTTTAACCAGTCTCGGTGCGCTCGTTCGGTAGATTGAGTGCCATCCAGGCACCCAATTAGGTCGTCAGTGCTTGCCGATGGCTAGTCGGTGTGGTCGACGAGCGCGAAGCGCGCGACTTCTACACCTTATTCGATGCCAGCTATGCACCGACTGAAGCTTTCGCCTTTTCATATTCTTCAAAATTTGCAATGACAACTGGCGTTTGTTTAGGGTCATCAGTCAACGTGATTGGTCCTCGTAGCGCAAATTCGTTTCGCATTCGTTTGTCGAAGTAATAGAGCATCGCCATGCGTACCTGCAGAACCACGCGTCCGTTGAACATGCCGTAGTCGAGCTCGATTGCTTTCTGCTCCCACTCAGTCAGACGAGGGTTCGGCACGAGTTCAACAGCAAAGTTTGTGTGCCACAGCTTGTCGTCTGCGGCGTCCGCGCCTGGGGCCTGCTCGTCACGCGCATCGCGGCATCGAGACAGCAGGAAATCCTTGAATCGATTGTCGCGGTGGCAAAACGCTCGCATGTGCCACCTGAATCCGTCGGATGCAAATGCGTGCGGCGTAATGCGACGCCAGACGGCGGTCGGGCCAGCGCTGCTGAGCGACAGATATTCGATCTCGAGAGATTGATTCGTCCGGATCGCTTTCAGCACGGCCCGCAGCAAAGGTGCGTCAACGCGTCGAGACGGTATGGGTAACGAGGCCGTGACGGGGGCGTCACCTAGCCACGTTTCTTCCTTGTCTACGGTGTTCGCCGTCAAGGCTCCCAACTGTGCGAGATAGCGTTCGGCGTCTGGCTTTATGAAGGCGCAATGAAAGCTTTCGGCGGCGAGGTAGCGCTTGGAGCTGAGGTCGTAACGTAGGTTCTCGGGGGCGGTTTTTTGGTATGCGGTCAGATCATTCGACGCCTGCTGAGCCGACACACCGAAGTGGTCGACGATATGAGACCTATTTATCGAACCCTGCCAGTACGCCGTAAAGTCAATAAATTCAAGGCGTTGTTCGATTCCCCAACGCTTCTTGGGAGATGCTTCGCTCATGCCATTCCTCGATACGTAAAGAAACTTGATCCATCGTGTTTGTTTGCTGTATCATGAAATTGTACCTGTCGAAGTCCGCTGTAGGGTAAAACCTGTGCTGGCAGCATGGGTGGTACGGGGTAGACGGGGGGCGTAGCCGTTCCATATCCGAGGTGACCAACATGGCTGAAGCAAATCGAGATTTTAAGTATCTGATTAATGGGAAATCGGCGAGCGTGAATGACCCGACGCCGACCAGCGCGCAGATTTTGGCGGACGCCGGGTATGAGCCGGCTGACGACTACCTGCTGATCCAGCGGACCAAGTTCGGTTCGCGCGTGGTGGCATCGGACGACGTTCTGGATGTCGGCGACGGGCACGCCGAATTTTTCGCGTTCGAAGGCGGTGAAGCGTTCGAATTCACGGTGAACGAGCATTCGGTCTTTTGGGGCGAACAAACGATTCGCGTCGACCAGATCCGCTCTCTCGCCAACGTGTCGGAAGACAATGACTTGGTGTGGATTCGCGACGAAGCCGGCAACGAAGTCCTGAAGTCGAGCGACGTCTTTGAACTGGGCAAGCAAGGTATCGAACACCTGCGCACGCACAAGCGCCCGCCGCCGTCGGTCTATATCTTCTTTGTCGACGGCGTCGAGTACAAGACCGAACACGAACGTCTGACCGGGGCTCAGATCACCGCGATGATTCCGGGTTGGGATCCGGCGAATTCGCTTGTGCTCGAGGGCGAGGGTTCTGAGCCGGATGAGGTGATTCACGCGGCAACCGTGGTTGAGTTCAAAGGGCGCGCAACCCCGGCGCACTTTGCCATCGTCCCCCCGGCAACGTTTGGTGACGCATGAAGAGCGTCGAGGAACAATTCGCCGACGTGCAACGGGTGTACCCCGGGGCAACGCTCACGTCGGTGGGTGGGGGCATGTTCTTGGTGCGAATTCCGCAGGTGCCGTTGCCCGACGGCTGGTCGCAGGTTCGCACAGAAGTGCGATTCATCGTTCCGAATGGCTACCCGTATGCGGCACCGGACTGCTTCTGGGCCGACAGCTCGCTGCGCTTGAAGAACGGTGCGATGCCGCAGAACGCGAACATCGGGCAAACGATGCCGGGACAACTCGACGCGAACACATTGTGGTTTTCGTGGCACGTCAACCAGTCGTGGAACGCGTCGAAGTGCACGCTGACGACGTACGTGAACGTTATCCTCAATCGTTTTAAGGCGGTGCAATGAGCGAACTCGTCATCAGTGCACCGACGCTGCATTATCTCAATGAGTCTCTGGGCGCTGCTGTCGAGCGCGGAGCGGTCCTCTATCTGACGCGTGACCTCGACGGGGACCGCTACCTGGTTAGAGAGGTCGAACTCGCTCAGCCCGAGGACTGTTTGCACGCCTCGGCTAGCGAGATCACGTTTGCGCCGCAATTCCTCACGCGCGTGACGAGGCGTGCACGTGAGAGGGGATTTTCGCTCGCGCTTCTGCATACTCATCCCTCGGGCTACAACGATTTTTCCCCCGTCGATGACGAGACTGAAGTCGGTCTACAGGGGTTCATGTGCGATCGCAACCCAGCGCATGAGTGCTTTTCAGTTGTGCTTTGCGACGGCCAAGTTATCGCACGGACGTTCGGCGCAGCCGAGCGCGTCAATGTACGCATCGTCGGCGCGGAGGTGCTGCTCCCTGGCCGTGCGGGTGAAATCCAGCAGGACGAACGCTATGACCGCCAGATGCGAGCATTCGGCGAGGAAGGCCAGGCGATTCTCAGCTCTATGACAGTCGCAATTGTCGGCCTCGGCGGGACCGGGTCAGTCGCCGCGCAGCAACTCGCGCATCTGGGCGTGGGCTCCTTCGTGCTCGTCGATGCCGACGTGGTCGAGAGAACCAATCTGAATCGCGTGGTCGGAACCATGGAGCAGTCGGTGGGCCGCAAAAAGGTCGATGTGGCGGCGCAGATGATAGAACACATCAATCCCAACGCGCGCGTCAGCTGTTATATCGGCTCAGTTATCTCCGGCGAGGCGTCGGCGCTGCTGCGAAAAGCCGACTGCATCTTCATTTGCACCGATTCCCATTCGAGCCGGGCGTTTGTTTCCGAGTTTTCCTATCAATACCTCGTGCCTGCCATTGACGTTGGTGTCGGCATCAATGCGCACGACGGCAAGATCCAGGCGATGACCGGGCGCACGCAAATGCTCGCGCCCGGGTTGCCTTGCCTCATGTGCAGCAACGCACTCGACCCGCGACGTATCCGCGAAGAGCTGATGACGGATGCACAGCGCGCCGCTGATCCGTATTTCAACGAGGGTGGCGTGAAACAGCCTGCGGTGATATCACTGAACGGCGCGATCGTGTCATTGGCCGTGACGATGCTTCTCGGCGCATTCACTGCGATTCCCGCCCGCGCGCGTTGGCAGTCATACGACGCAGTAACCGGCACCGTCCGAGTGCTGAGAACCTCACCGCAACTGGATTGTGGCATTTGCGGTGCGGATGGTGTTGTTGGTGCGGGCGATTCGCGTCGTCTGACCTTTCTTCCTTCGGAGGACCGGTGAGCACTGCAACCAACCTCATCTGGTATGGCGTTGCGCCACTGCCTGGCACGCGGGAGAAGCTAGAGATTCGCGGCCTCCAGATCATGGAGAACCCGCCGTCCGAGTCTGTTAAAGACCCATTGCTCGGCACGACATCGGTCGTCGTCGCCAACGAGCTATCAGCAGACTCGAACGAGATGGCGGCGCTCTGCAAGCTGATTCCGAGGTTCATCGATCACGGCATCCGCATTGTGTTCCTGGCGGAGGACCGGGCCGAAAGACTGCGGATTCGCGAGCAGACTCTCATGCAGGTGAGCCCCGTTTATCCGTGGGACAGAGAGGTTCGCTTCGCGCCCAACCTCAAAGGGATACATTTCGACCATATCATTCGATTCGAACGTGGACCGAAGTGGACGGGCTGCCACATTAAGGAGATCGGCCCGGAGGAAAAACTGACGGAGGAAGAGCGGCGCCTTGTCGACCGGGCGTTCCCAAAGGCGCAGGAAATACACTTGCGCAAAATCGCTCCAGGTTTCTCCGGTTCGAAGGTGTTCATGGCGTACGAGAAACGCCTCGAAGCTGAGAGCTCGGTTGCCCACTGGACGCAGCCTCGACTTGTGAAAATCAACAAGCGCGAACTGCTGGGCAAAGAGGTTCGCGCGATGGAGGTGGTCTCTCCGTTTGTCCCGTTTGAATTGCGGCCAAACCTTGAAAGATTCGTCGAAGGGTTCCATAAGGCGGTGTATGTTGCCGATTTCGTGGACAAATCAGAGTCCCTGCTTGACGCGGCGCGCGCTGGGCGCGCCGAGGCTGCTATTTCGAACCTCTTCAACCGGACGCTGCATCGATGGCGGGATCGGGCAAGACAGACCATCATGCCAGATGAGCCGCTCGTCACTGCTGCAGAGCGGTTGAGGATGGTCTCCCCTCAAGAGATTCAGCATGAGTATCTTGACTCGGAACCCATCCAACGGGAGAAGATCGATCCGTTGGCGTTGTGGCAGTCTTTAAAGGATATTAAATTTCCGCATCGTGTCGCGACAATACATGGCGACCTGCATGGCGATAACGTGCGGGTACGAGGAGATGACGCAATCCTGATTGACCTCGGTGCCGTTAAGGGAGATACCGAAGTGGGGATGGGCGCGCCGCTCTGCTTTGACGTCGCGATGCTCGAAGTTGCCCTCGTCTTCACTTATCGAGGTTCCGAGGACGGACCAGATGTCTTTGATCAGTCAGTATGGAGGAATGAAATAGCTCCGTACTACACTCTAGACGCGATATTGAGCAGCTGCGCCCACGCAGAACTCGAACCGAAACCGGACTCATGGCTTTTTGGGTGTCTCCAGCGTATCAGGGCATTCGGTATTTATGAGCAGAGCGATAGTTTCGAGTATCCGATTGCACTAGTTGTGGCGATGTGGCGTTGGTGCAAATTTCAGGCTGTATCCAATGCAGACAGGGGCCGTCGTGTCGTCGCATTGGAACTCGGCGCGAAGCTTATCGAAGAAATTATCAGGAAGAGGCATCGTGACTAAGGCACTACGAGTTCGCGACCGAGGGACCGTCACGCACCGGCATGCGGCAGATGCGTTACTGGAAAGGCCGGGAGATTTCGTGCTTGTGGACCGGGGCGTGCCTCGTTCATTGGTACTAGCATGCCCCGATGGTTGTGGCGAAACGCTCACGATCAATCTTGATCCGCGTACAGACAAAGCATGGCGCCACTACCGAAAGCGCAATCAGCTGTCAGTGTTTCCGTCGGTTTGGCGCGACACGGGTTGCAAGAGCCACTTCATCATCTGGCATCACACTATCCTTTGGTGCGACGGCTCAGACGATGGCGAAGAGGTTGTTGTCGAAGACGAGATCGAATTGCGCCGGCGTGTGCTTCCCGTGTGCACGGATGATTGGCAGCACTTCACAACACTAGCCGAGGCCTTGGAAGAAGTGCCATGGGATGTGAATCGTGCTTGCATCCAGCTCGCACGAAGAGGTTTTCTCGAGGAAGGGCAACGGAAACAGCGCGGCCTTTTCAGGCTTACCGCGAAGAAGTGAAGCTCAGATCGTCCCCGCGCACGTCGCGGGGGCGACACAACTTTAGCGAGCGGCATCGTTCGCCGCTTTGCGTCTCCGACGAGCCTGCGAAATCCCAGGGCTTTGTTGAGCGCAATCGTCTCCGCATCGACGTAGGCGAACCCAGTCGGCCTCTGGAGCAATAGAGGCGTGTTCCGGCGGATACTGGGACTTGTGTCAATGGGTGTCGTCGGGCGAAGTTTTTAGGAGATTTGAATGAGTCGTGTTATTCGCGAGGAGAAATTCGTTCAGTACAACGGATTTTATGGAAAGCCTCACTGCAGATCGGTAGTATTTCATCTGTACAAAGGGGAGTGCGTCACTTGCCATCGGCAGATTGAAGGGGCCAATTTTCACGTTGCTCACATAATCGCGCGGAGTCATCCAGCGGTAATGGAGAAATACTTTTCATATCTGGATGTCGATAATTTGCTCAATCTGAAGCTGTGTTGTCCTCGTTGCAACATAAAAGAGAGTAATTTCGTTGTGGACGCGCTTATGCTGCAAGGCGCTTTCAATTCGTCAGCTAGGGTAATTTCATCTCGTCTTGAGTCGGTGCTAGAGAAATTTCGGCCGGTCGTAAAGCGAATTGAGATGGACGGTGCTGACCCGAGGATTTGTACAGACATACTGTGCGTCGATGACAAGGAGATTCGGGCGTTAGCGGTTGACTGGCACGGGGCTCTGGTCGTCCCAAGAGCGGAACTGGACACTCGCGTTGCAGAAGCGATGAAGAGTAAGCTTGGGAATGATGGTGCCGAATGGGATGCCTACCACGCGGTGGAAGAGGCTATTGGCCTTCTTCGAAACCATATGGAGATAAGGGGCGGTAGTAGCTACTCGATTGATTCTGATGGAAGTTTGCCTTGGTTGAATGAGGCAAAGGGGAAGCTATTCCGCGAGGGGGAGTTTCGACTTATTCGAGAGACGGTGCAAGCGGCTGGCCTGATTGACGGTGTTTACCTGGATCCAGATGAGCTGAGTGAGCGTAGGGGATTGTTGTTTCCACTGCGGACGGAAGTGCAACGGTGGTTCCGCGACATATTCGCCACGATAATCCGGGCGCAGCATAAACTCGAGCGGGGAGCACACAAGAAGTACCACGTATTGGACGAACATGAATGGCGTGATATTTGTGAGTGTTTCGAGAAGCTCAGCGTCATTGAATCTGGCATCGGGAAAGTCGGACGGCGCCTAAAGATTCCCGTCATCGTTGCACATTTCGGGATGCAACAAAACATGCTGTGCTTTGGAGATGGCGATATCTCAATTCCGGACGACGTAAGGCGCATGTGCCGTGCAGTTGCAACAGATTCGGCCTGGGGCGACGGCGTTTTGATGCTTAAGTCCAAGCTTCGACCATGGCTGACGCGCGCATTCTCAATTGCAGACCTAGCGGTGGATCAGGCTATCGGATCGCGGTTGGTGCTCGTCGGTGATGAGCGGTCGTTCTGCCGTCGATGGATGCCGAGATTGCCAAAGCTCGACGGAAAGACCCGAGAGGAGGTCCATCTTGAAGCTTCTACACGGTCGACTCAACGGAGAAAAAGGGCAGCCCACTGAGCCATCGCAAGATCGACGACATGCATATGCACCACCTCTCTCCGAAGAAGGAAATCTATTTACTGTGCACGGGCTCGTCCGAATTCTTGATTGCTCGCCCAATAGAGCCACCGGACCAGCGATGCTATCTCAACCGCATTGCCCTGGATCTCGTGCACGTGCCTGACGAATGCCGCAAAGCTGTTGAGGAGGCGATCGCTGCAATTCGCGCGGAAGGGATTTCGAAGTATGACTGGCGCGACTGAGGAACTAGCGTCCTAGCAAGTAGGGGGCAGAAGCGAAGAGTGAGAAATGGCCGATCGTGGCTGTTCGTCGCTAGCGCGCCCCCACCACTTCACAAGTTTCACAAGAGGAATGAAGTTGCCGTTGGCCTTCTTATTCACGGCGCTGGCCCACCTGTTATGTCATCGGATTGGTGACCAGCCACTGCTCCTCGCTCTTGTCCGCAATAAGCCAACCGTCCCGTTCCCAAGGGCTGGGGATGATTGGTACTACATCCATCTCCACTGAACCTAGGGACACGCAAATGGAGCGGCGGTTCGCCTCGACCTCCGTGTATCCGAGGGACTTTACTGCCTTGCGAAGTGAACCGATGATATCGCTCGGCAGGTCGTAGTGCGTGTGATTTGTGACAACAATGACGTGACGTCGGGGCGGCGTACCGTACCGTCAGTTTGACGCGGTCGTAGTGCCGTATCGCGGGCATAGGAGCCGGAGAGGTACGTGTTGACGTGGATGTCTTTATACGTCTCCTGTGTCTCCAACTTCGCACGTAGGTTCGAGTGCGCACTGACGCAAACCGACTTCGTCGTCGGGCTGGGCTCAATCTCTGACAAAAAGTCGATGAATTGCTGCAGTGTGGGCACGTGTCGCGCCTCCGCAATTAGCTCCCGCGCCATGTGTGCATGACGCACTATATGTAGGGCTTTGCGGGAGGTCAATGCGCAACATGTTGATTTTTGGCAGTCGGATTGATCACGCTCCGAACTGAGTTTGATGCCGCCCTAAAATCCAATATTAATGGATCTGATGGCGCGCAACACAATTCAGGTGACATATCACTGAATCGGTTTCGACAACTTCATAAATGACCGGATGGTGCGGGGCTAGTATCGGACCACGCGCCGGTGCGGCCCTCGCAAGCAGGATGCACCGAACGCGTAGCCCGTGTCGTGCCGCCGGCTGCATCGGTCAGTCTAAGCCATCCGGCGTCCGGCCCGAAACCGCATCATCCCATCGACCGCCCGAGAACGCGCTCGCACGACGAGCCGCCGGGCCGCGGCGCCCCGCCGCGGGAGACAGATCGTCCGCGCCCGGGACCGGCGTGCGGGCCTGGCTCCCGCATGCGTCAGGCACCCGTCACGAAGAGACTGGAGACGACTCATGATCATCTACGGAACCGCGCTGCTGGCGTTCTGCCACCTGGCCGGACTGTTCCTCGGCGACCTGCTGGGCGCCGCGATCGGCGTGAAGACCAACGTCGGCGGCGTCGGCATCGCGATGCTGCTGCTGATCTGCCTGCGCCTGTGGCTGCACCGGCGCGGCTGGCTGCCGAAGGAGACCGAGGCGGGCGTCGGTTTCTGGGGCGCGATGTACATCCCGGTCGTCGTCGCGATGGCCGCGAACCAGAACGTCGTCGCCGCGCTGAAGGGCGGGCCGGTCGCCCTGCTCGCGGCAGTCGGCGCGGTGGCGATCTGCGCCTGCTGCATCGCGGTACTGGCACGCACCGGGCGCGACGACACGGCGTTCGCGGGCATCCCGCAATTCGAAGAACAGTGACGGAGGCCGCCATGTTGCAGATGCTCGAAAAAACCGTCGCCCACAACGGGCTCGTCGCGTCGTTCGCGCTGGTCGGCCTGATCATGTGGCTGTCGTCGATCGTGTCGCGCAAGCTCACGTTCGGCCGCGTGCACGGCTCCGCGATCGCGATCGTGATCGGTCTGGCGCTCGCGTATGTCGGCGGCGCGTTCACCGGCGGCGAGAAGGGGCTGGCCGACGTCAAGCTGTTCGCCGGCATCGGCCTGATGGGCGGCGCGATGCTGCGCGATTTCGCGATCGTCGCGACCGCGTTCGAAGTGCAGCCGACCGAGGCGCGCAAGGCCGGCCTGGTCGGCGTCGTGTCGCTGCTGCTCGGCACCGTGCTGCCGTTCATCGTCGGCGCATGCGTCGCGCGCGCGTTCGGCTACACCGATGCGGTCAGCATGACGACCATCGGCGCGGGCGCCGTCACCTACATCGTCGGCCCCGTCACGGGCGCGGCGATCGGTGCGAGCTCCGACGTGATCGCGCTCAGCATCGCGACGGGCCTCGTGAAGGCGATCATCGTGATGATCGGCACGCCGGTCGCGGCCAACTTCATGGGCCTGAAGACGCCGCGCTCCGCGATGATCTTCGGCGGGCTCGCTGGTACCGTGAGCGGCGTGAGCGCGGGCCTCGCCGCGACCGACCGCCGGCTCGTGCCGTACGGCGCGCTGGTCGCGACGTTCCATACCGGTGTCGGGTGCCTGCTTGGGCCCTCGGTGCTGTTCTTCACGACGCGCGCGCTGGTCGGCGCCTAGCCGCGGCGGGCGATTCGGACGGCCCGCGGGCGGCCCGCGCGCGCAGCCGGCGGGCACGGCCGCGGCGGGCCGCACCCATCGCGGTGCCCTCTGAGTCGCATTCGTCAACATCATCAATCGGCGGCGGCGCCAGGCTTAGAATGCCGCTGAACCATCGAAGCGGGAGAACTGTTCATGACGGGATGGAATCACGCGCGGCAGGCGCGCGATGCACGCCTCGCGGCCGGCGCGGCGTACGCGCGCGGCAAGCGGGTCGATGCGCGCGACACCGTCGCGTTGCTCGAAGCGGTGCTGCGGCCCGGCGATCGCGTTTGTCTCGAGGGCGACAACCAGAAGCAGGCCGACCTGCTCGCGACGGCGCTCGCCGACGTCGACAGCGCGAAGATCCACGACCTGCACATGGTGCAGTCGGGCGTCGTGCTGCCCGAGCATCTCGACGTGTTCGAGCGCGGGATCGCGAAGCGGCTCGACTTTGCGTATTCGGGCCCGCAGTCGCAGCGGATCGCGAAGCTGCTGTTCGGCGGCAAGATCGCGCTCGGCGCGGTGCATACCTACCTCGAGCTGTTCGCACGCTACTTCATCGACCTCACGCCGCAGGTCGCGCTGATCGCGGCGGTCAGCGCCGACGCCGACGGCAACCTGTACACCGGCCCGAACACGGAAGACACGCCGACCGTCGTCGAGGCCACCGCGTTCAAGGACGGCATCGTGATCGCGCAGGTCGACCGCATCGTCGACAAGGTGCCGCGCGTCGACATCCCGGGCGACCGCGTGCACTTCGTCGTCGAGGCCGGCCGGCCGTTCTACGTCGAGCCGCTGTTCACGCGCGACCCGGCCGCGATCACCGAGACGCAGATCCTGACCGCGATGCTCGCGATCAAGGGCATCTACGAACCGTACGGGATCAAGCGCCTGAACCACGGGATCGGCTTCAACACGGCCGCGATCGAGCTGCTGCTGCCGACCTACGGCGCGAAGCTCGGGCTGAAGGGCAAGGTCTGCACGCACTGGGCGCTCAATCCGCACCCGACGCTGATTCCCGCGATCGAGTCGGGCTGGGTCGAGCAGATCCATTGCTTCGGTTCCGAAGTCGGGATGGACGACTACATTCGCGCGCGCTCCGACGTGTGGTTCACGGGGCCCGACGGGTCGCTGCGCTCGAACCGCGCGTTCTGCCAGACCGCCGGCCTCTACGCGTGCGACATGTTCATCGGCTCGACGCTGCAGATCGACCTGGCCGGCCATTCGTCGACGGTCACCGCCGAGCGGATCGCGGGCTTCGGCGGCGCGCCGAACATGGGCAGCGACGCGCGCGGCCGGCGCCACCCGAGCGAGCCGTGGCTGAAGGCCGGCGCGCAAGCCGACCCCGACACGCCGGCGGCGCTCAGGCGCGGCCGCAAGCTGGTCGTGCAGATCGGCGAGACGTTCGGCGACAAGAACGTGCCGATGTTCGTCGAGAAGCTCGACGCGCTGAAACTCGCGGACAAACTGCAACTCGACCTCGCGCCGATCATGGTGTATGGCGACGACGTCACGCACATCGTCACCGAGGAAGGGATCGCGAACCTGCTGATGTGCCGCGACAAGGACGAGCGCGAGCACGCGATTCGCGGCGTGGCCGGCTACACGGAAGTCGGCCGCGGCCGCGACCGCAGGATGGTCGAACGGCTGCGCGAGCGCGGCGTGATCCGTCGTCCGGAAGATCTCGGCATCGATCCGCTCGACGCCGACCGCCGCTGGCTCGCGGCGCGCTCGATCAAGGATCTCGTGCACTGGTCGGGCGGCCTGTACGCGCCGCCGGCCCGGTTCCGCAACTGGTGAGGAAGAGGGCATGGAACAGTTGAACTACCGCTTCACCGCGCACGCGCGCGCGCAGGGCGAACGAGCCACCGCGCTCGTCGGCGTGGTCGCGTCCGGCAATCTCGAGGTGCTCGTCGAGCGCGTGCTGCCGGGCAACGAATGCGAGATCGACATCCGCACCGCGGCGGTCGGGTTCGGCGCGGTGTGGCAGGCCGTCGTGTCGGACTTCGTCGAACGGCGTGCGCCGGGCGGGCTGAAGCTGTCGATCAACGACGGCGGCGCGCGGCCCGACATGGTGTCGCTGCGGCTCGCGCAGGCCGTGCGCGCGATCGAGGGGGACGCATGATGACCGACGTGATCCATGACGCACCCGCGTTCGTCGCGAACCGTGCGAGCTGGTATGAAGCGTCGGCGCGCCAGCGCGTCGACGGGCTGCTCGACGCGGGCAGCTTCACGGAATTTCTCGGGCCGGGCGAACGCGTGACGAGCCCGCACCTGCCGCTGTTCGACCTGCCGCAGCAGTTCGACGACGGGATGGTGGTCGGCCACGGCCGGCTCGACGGCCAGCCGGTGTTCGTCGCCGCGCAGGAGGGCCGTTTCATGGGCGGCGCGTTCGGCGAAGTGCACGGCGCGAAGCTCACCGGGCTGCTGCGCGCGGCGCGTGATCCCGGCACGCCGGTGTTGATCCTGTTCGATACGGGCGGGGTGCGATTGCAGGAAGCGAACGCGGGCGAACTCGCGATCGCCGAGATCATGCGTGCGCTCGTCGAAGCGCGCGCGGCCGGCGTGCCGGTGATCGGGCTGATCGGCGGGCGCGCGGGCTGCTACGGCGGCGGCGGGCTGCTCGCCGCATGCTGCTCGGCGCTCGCGGTGTCCGAGCAAGGGCGCATCAGCGTGTCGGGGCCTGAAGTGATCGAGACCAATCGCGGCGTCGAGGAATTCGATGCGAAGGACCGCGCGTTGATCTGGCGCACGATGGGCGGCAAGCATCGCCGGTTGATCGGTGGCGCGGCTCGCTACGTCGCGGATACGCCCGACGCGTTTCGCGCGGCCGCGCTCGAATTGCTCGGCCGCGCGCCGACGTTCGATGCGGCGATGTTGCGTGCGGAGCAGGCGCGTCTCGAAGCGCGCGTCGCACGGTTCGGCGCATGCAAGGATGCGCTCGACGTGTGGCGAGCGCTCGGCGCGGACCATCCGGAAGCGATACCGGGCATGCCCGACGATGCATTCGCGAAGCTCGCCGACCAGTTACAGGAGCAGAAATGAAACGACCCCCACGCTCACTTCGTTCGCTGTCTTCCGAGGGGGCGCCTGCCTTCCGTGGGGCGGCGCGGCGGGAGGCAGCATGACGCTCGATGAAGTACTGACCTCGCTGTTTCCCGGCGGTCATTCGATCGCGCGCACCGGCGGCCTGCTCGCGGGCCACGCGGAACTGGCGGGCACGCGCGTCGACGTGATCGGCGTTGCCGAGCGATTGCCGTTCGGCATCGACGAAGCGTTGACGCTCGCCTCGCACGTGCTCGACACGATCGAGCGCGGCGACGACGCGCCGATTCTGGTGCTCGTCGACAGCGACAGCCAGCGGATGAGCAAGCGCGACGAACTGCTCGGCCTGAACGAAGGGCTGTCGCATCTCGCGAAATGCCTGATGCACGCGGAGCTCGCCGGGCACCGCACGATCGGCGTGCTGTACGGCCATACGGCCGCCGGTGCGTTCATCGCGACCGCGCTCGCGACCCGCACGCTGCTTGCGGTGCCGGGCGCGGAGCCGGAGGTGATGGACCTGCCGTCGATGTCGCGCGTGACCAAGCTGCCGATGGACGTGCTGAAGGAGATGGCGCGCTCGACGCCGGTGTTCGCGCCGGGGCTCGACAATCTCGTGAAGATGGGCGCCGTCGACGCCGTGCTCGATCCGGCCTGCGCGCTCGACGTGCAGGTCATCGAATGGCTCGGCAAGCCGGCCGATCGTATCGATGGCCGTGCGGCGCGCGGCCGGCCGGTGGCGGCCGACGTCGCGCAGCGCGTCGAGGCACTCGCGCGTGCCGCACGCTGATACGCCGCTGCGCCGCCACACGCTCGTCACGCTGACGGCGGCCGGGTGGGGCGCAGCGCGCGCGCGCGATCCGGCGCTGGCGGCCGATCCGCGCGTGCAGGCGTGGGCCGCACGCGGCTGGCCGCTGATCGTGCGCCGTGCATCGCCCGACGAGGCCGATGCGGCGCGCATTCCGCTCGGTTTGCCGCTGCCGCCGTCCGCCGGCAAGCGGCGCATTGCACTGAACGTGGCCGCCGACGCGCTCGCGTCGGTCCGCCCGCTGCCCGGGCTGGCCGACGTGCTTGCTGCCGCGCCCGACGCATGGCGCGCGACGTTGCGCGAGCTGGACGCGCTCGGTGCGCGTTGCGGTGTGCAGGGCCGCGTGTTCGGCAGTCTCGCGTGGCAGGCGCTGACGGGCGAGCACTACCTGAGCGAGTCCTCCGATCTCGACATCGTGTTGCCGCTGCCGGATGCCGCGGCGCTTGCCGCGCTGCTCGACGGGCTGGCCGCGCTCGACGCGCGCGCGCCGATGCGTATCGACGGCGAACTGCTGCGCGACGACGGCGCGGGCGTGAACTGGCGCGAGCTGCATGCACGGCTGCCTGAGGTCGCGGTCAAGACGGCGAACGCCGTCGAATTGATGTCGGCCGATGCGTTCACGGGCGGCCCGCGATGAGTGCCCGGGCCGCCTGCCGCGTACCGGCGCTGTCCGACGCCGAGCGCATCGCCGACCTGGCCGAGCGCAGCCTCGTGCTGGAAATCGACACGTATCCGAAACCGGGGCTTGTCAGTCACGTCGACACCGGCAGCCATGCGGACATGAATGCCGCGACGTTCGCGCGCAGCGCAGCCGTGCTGCGGCCGTACTTCGCGGAACTCGCCGATGCCGGCGCACGCGACGCCGACATGGCCGTGCTGCGCAAGATCGGACTGCGCGCCGAACACGCGATGCTCGCCGCGACCGGCGGCGTCAATACGCATCGCGGGGCGATCTTCGGGGTCGGATTGTTGTGCGCGGCCGCCGGCCGCCGCATGGCGGCGGGCACGGCGGCACCGGCCCGCACGATGACGCTCGGCGCAGGGGTCGCGCAGCGCTGGGGCACCGAGATCCTCGGCGGCCCGCGACTGCCCGACAGCCACGGCGAGTGCGCGAGCCGCCGCTATGGCGTCGGCGGCGCGCGTCGCGAGGCGGCTGACGGGTTCGCGACGGTGTACGGCGTCGGGTTGCCGGCGCTGCGCCGTGCACGGCGCCACATGCCGGACGACCCGGAAGCGGCGCGCGTCGACGCGTGCTTCGCGCTGATCGCCGTGCTCGACGATACGAACCTGCTGCACCGGGGCGGGCAGGCCGGCCTCGATTTCGCACGGGCCACCGCCCGCGCGTTCGTCGCCTGCGGCGGCATCCGCGCCCGCGACTGGCGCGCGCGCGCGGCCGCCGCCCATCGTGCGTTCGTGGCCCGCCGGCTGAGCCCGGGCGGCGCGGCTGACCTGCTGGCGATGAGCGTGTTCGTCGATGCGCTCGAAGCGGGCGAGGAGGAGTGATGACGCTGGCGATCCTGTGTTCGGGGCAAGGCGCGCAGCGCGCGGACATGTTCGAGCTGACCGGCGCGGTGCCGCAGGCCGACGCGCTGTTCGCGCACGCGGGCCGGCTCCTCGGCGACGATCCGCGCAACTGGGTGCGGCAGGTCGAACCGGACGTGCTGCGAGAGAACCGCGCCGCGCAGATTCTCTGCACGGTGCAGGCGCTTGCCGCGACTGCGTTGCTCGAGACGGTATGGCCGCGGCGTCGCTGTGTCGCGGGATACAGCGTCGGCGAAGTCGCGTCGTGGAGCGTGGCGGGGATGATCGATCCGCACGACGCGCTGGAGCTCGCCGTCGCGCGCGCGTGCGCGATGGATGCCGCGAGCGGCGGTGACGAACGGATGGCATTCGTGCGCGGGCTGACGCGTGCGCACCTGGCACGGCTCTGCGACGGGCGCGACGCGGCGATCGCGATCGCCAATCCCGGCGATGCGTTCGTGCTGGCCGGACGGCAGGCCGACGTCGCGGCGGTGGCCGACGACGCCGCACGCGACGGCGCGCTGCGCGTCGCGCCCGTGTGCGTGCGGATTGCGTCGCACACGCGCCGGCTCGCGTCGGCGGTGCCCGTGTTTCGCGCGTCGCTGGCCGCCGTGAGCGTGCGCCGGCCGCTGCCCGGCACGCGACTGTTTTCGGGGATCGATGGCGCATCGGTGCTCGATGTCGATGTGGGGCTCGACAAGCTCGCGCGCCAGATCGCGGAGCCGGTCGAGTGGGCGGCCTGCCTGGCTGCGTGCGTCGAGGCCGGCGCGACCGCGTTCCTCGAGCTTGGCCCGGGCCGCGCGCTGGCCGAGATGGCGGCCGGCGCGTATCCGGCACTGCCGGCACGCAGCGTCGCGGATTTCCGTTCGGTCGACGGCGTCGCGAGCTGGCTCGCGCGCGTGGCGGCCGGCTGACCGACGGCGCGCAAGCGGTCCGGACGCGCTCGCGATCCGCGCTGAAACCGAGCCCCAGGAAAGGGTTCGCCGACCGGGCGTTCCGCCTCGTGTGTTGCGCCGGCGCAGCACCGTTTCAGCAGGCGCTTGCCACGCGAATTGGCATCGCTACAATGGCGCCCGCCATGAGACCCGCCGCCTTCCTTCTCGCCGCGCTCTGCTGCGCGGCGACCGCCCACGCCAGCCCGATTCCGTCCGATTCCGCGTCGGTCGGCACGTACTTTTCGTATGACAATGCGGCGGCCGATGCGACCGTCGACCTGATCGAAAGCGCGCAGCGCCGCGTGCTGCTGGCCGGCTATGCGCATGTGCCGCCCGCGGTCGCGGCGGCGCTACGCGCGGCGCGCGCCCGCGGAATCGAAGTGCGGGTCGTGCTGGTGCGTTCGTCGCGTGCGGGCAGGTACAGCGGCGCCGGCTATCTGAAATCCGCCGGCATCGATGTCGCGATCGACTCGCGGCACGGCGATCTCGCGCCGCGTTTCGCGATCGTCGACGACAGCGTCGCGCTGACGACGCTGTCCGAGGGCGCGGCCGCGCATGCGGAGACGGTGAACGTGTTCCAGCGCGCGCCGGAGCTCGCGCAGTCGTACGCGCAGTCGTTCTGGCGGCTGTACCGGCAGGCCGGCGGCCTCTGACCGCTGGCCGGCAGTCCGCCAGGGCGAACGCGCCCCATTCCCTTCGTCGCCGCCATTGGCCGGCCGCGCCGGCTGGTATGACCCTGCTTGCGTCGGCGCCATCGATGCACCATGCTCGTTGGACGGGCGCCGGCGCGGGTGTCGCGCACCTGGCGCCACGACAGGAGCCGATCGTGACCGAGTGTTTTGCCGATCGCAGCGATGCGGGGCGCCGGCTGGCGCACGCGCTGAGCGACTATGCGGGGCGCCACGACGTCGTCGTGCTCGCGCTGCCGCGCGGCGGCGTGCCGGTTGCGTTCCCGATTGCCGTTGCGCTGCGCGCGCCGCTCGACGTGCTGGTGGTGCGCAAGCTCGGCATGCCGTCCGATCCGGAATTCGCGATCGGCGCCATCGCGACGGGCGGGGCCATCCACTTGCAGCACGCGGCGATCCGCGCGATGGGCGTGACCGACGCGCAGCTCGCCGACGTGATCGCGCGCGAAACCGCCGAACTGCAGCGCCGCGACGCGTTGTATCGGGGCGCCCGGCCGCCGCTGCCGGTCGAAGGCCGCATCGCGATCGTCGTCGACGACGGAGTCGCGACCGGCGCGTCGATGCGCGTCGCGCTGCAGGCGCTGCGCGAGCGCCATCCCGCGCGTATCGTGGCCGCCGCACCCGTCGCGCCGGCCGGCACCCGGCATGTGTTCGACGATCTGGCCGACGCGTTCGTGACGGTGTCGCAGCCGTTGCCGTTCTTCGGGATCAGCCAGTTCTACGCGCGTTTCGAGCAGACCGCGGACGACGAGGTGCGTGCGCTGCTCGACGCGTCGCGCGCGCCGGACGGCGACATCACGTCCGCCTGATCCGGCGCCGGCGCGCGCCCGGGCGAGCGGTTTCGGCCAGTGCGAACACGCGCTGCAGCGCCGGATGGACCTCGCCGCGCCAGCGATCGCCGGTAAACAGCCCGTAGTGGTCGCAATCGTCGACGTCGAGGCGGTGACGCTCGCCGGCCGCGAGGCCGTCGCACAGGTCGAGCGCCGCGTGCGTCTGGCCGGCGCCCGTGACCGCGTCGCATGCGCCTTCGACGGTCAGTAGCGCGACGCCGTGCAGCGCGGCCGGCTCGACGCGCTGGCCGCCGACGTCCCAGGTGCCGTTCGCGAGGCACATCCGCTGGAACACGATATCGACGGTATCCAGGAAGTATTCGGCCGGCATGTCGAGCAGCGCCGTGTATTCGCGCAGCGCGCGCCGAGCGTCCGCCAGCGCGGTCATGTCGAAGTGCGACGCGGCGCGCGCGTAATTTTCGATGAGCGACAGGAAACGCTGCGGATACAGCAGGGCGATCTCGCCTTGCTGGAGATAGGTCGGGAACACGTGCCGGCCATGGCCGGAGAAGCGGGGCGGCACGATGTCGATCAGATGCCGGCGGCACCATGCGAGCGACCGGGACGCGGCGGTGGTGCCGAGCGTGGTCGGGTTGACGCGCGCGTCGAGCGGTCCGCCGATCAGCGTGACGCTCGCGGGCGGCGCGAGGCCGCGTGCGGCGCGCAGCGCCAGCGCGCCGAGGGCCGGAACGGTCGCCTGGCACACGGCAACCACGTGCAGCGGCCGGTGATCGCGTGCGAGTGCGTCGACGAAGCCGTCGAGCGTCGCCACGTATTCGTCGAGCCCGAAGCGGCCCGACGCGAGCGGGACGTCGCGCGCATTGACCCAGTCGGTCACGCACACGTCGCCATCGGCAAGCAGCGTCTCGACGGTCTCCGTCATCATCACCGCGGCGTGCCCGGCAAGCGGCGCGCACAGCAGCACCATGCGCTGCGTATCGTCGCGCGCGAAGCGGCGCAGCTGGCAGAACGGCGTATGCGCGACGATCCGCTCGTCGACGGCCGGCCGCCGGATCTCGAAGCGCGGCGGCCCGGCGACCGGTCCGAGCAGCGGCTCGAACAGGTCGTCATAGCACGACGAGGCGGCGTGCGGCAGCATCGCGGCGGGCCACACGTCGAACGCATGATGCGTCGCCGCGCGCCAGGCGCGCATCCATTCCCGCTGCTGCTCGACGACGGCATACCACATGGCAAACCTTGCTGCGGAAGGGGCGTGAATCTGCATTATGGTCACTCCGGAGGCGCGGCGGGTGTCGAAAACGTAACCGGCCGACGCCTATCGAGTACGCGGCGCGCTAGGCGGCGACGCACGGCGCTGCTACAGTCGTCGGTCCCATTCCCTCACGCGGAGCGTTTGCGATGAAGCTGATCGGCATGCTGGATTCCCCGTTCGTGCGCCGTGTCGCCATTTCGGCGAAGCTGCTCGACCTGCCGTTCGAACACGAGTCGATCTCGGTGTTCCGTCACTTCGACCGGTTCCGGACGTTCAACCCGGTCGTGAAGGCGCCGACGCTCGTGACCGACGACGGCGCGACGCTGATCGATTCGTCGCTGATCGTCGACTACCTCGACCATCGCGTCGCGCCGGAGCGGCGCCTGCTGCCCGACGCCGCCGACGCGCGGCTGCGCGCGCTCGTGCCGGTCGGGTTCGCGCTGGCGGCGGCCGAGAAGACGGTGCAGGTGGTGTACGAGCAGGCGCTGCGGCCGGCCGACAAGCAGCACGCGCCGTGGCTCGAGCGGGTGCTGAGCCAGCTCGACGCCGCGTACGGCGAGCTCGAGCCGCTCGTCGCGGCCGCGAATGGCTGGCTGGGCGGCGCGCGCCCGTTGCAGTCCGACGTGACCGTCGCCGTCGCATGGCGCTTCACGCAGTTCATGGCCGCCGATTACCCGGCGCTCGCACGGATCGATGCGGCCCGTTATCCGGCGCTCGCCGCGCATTCGGCGCGCGCGGAGGCGCTGCCGGCGTTCGTCGAGACCCCGCTCGACTGAAACGGACGGCAAGCGCGGCGGCAGTGGGCGAGGGCGAGCGACGGTGATGCGACGGTGATGCGACGTGCATGGCCGCGCCGGAAAACCGTGCCGGCAGTCGGCGCTCATCGATTCGACCGGCGTCCTCGGGACGTCCCGCCACGCGCCTTCGCTCGGCGCGGCGTGGACAAAACCCCGTCGCGCCGCTGCGTGTTGCGCGCCCGGGCGACCGCGGGTCACCCGCTCAGCCCCGTCCGGCAAGGGCGAGCCGATTGTTCACTGCCGCCAACAAGTGACTTCGCATTCGTGCGGTTTATCCGGATCAGGGTCATCCCTAGAATCCACTCCATCGAACATGCATTGCCTGATGGAGCAAATGATGAGAGCCCTGATCGAATCGAGCCTGTACCACCCGTCCGTCCTGTTGCCGCTTGCCGCGCTGACGCAGCTGATGGTCGAGCGCGATTTCAATCTCGGCCAGGTCGGCCTGATCGTCGCCGCGCGCGGCGCGCAGGCTGCCGTGTCGCGTTCGCGCGCGCTGATTTTCTGCCGCCACTGCGAAGCGCACGCATGAACGCATGTCCTGCAAGCAGATGGAAAAAAGCCCGGCCGGCGCAAGCCGGTCGGGCGGATCGGATTCGATCGGACCCCGGCTTCGGCCGGGGTTTTTTCTTGCGCGAGTCAGTGACGCTCAGGCGCGGGCGGTCGACACGACGCCGTAGATCTCCGTGTCCTCTTCCTCGCGCAGCTGGCGCACCAGCTGGTGGGCTTCGCGGCGCGTCGCGACGGCCGGCGGCGAGCCCAGCAGCGGCTGGCGCGCGGTTTCGGCGAGCGCGAGCACCGACACGATGCCGATCACGGCGGCGCCCATCATGTAGTACGCGGGCATCATCAGGTTCTGGGTCACGTCGACGAGCCACGCGGTCATCAGCGGCGTCGTGCCGCCGAACAGCGACACCGACACGTTGAAGCCGATCGCGAGCGCACCGTAACGGATCTCGGTTGGGAACAGCGCCGGCAGCGCCGACGGCATCACGCCGGTGAAGCACGACAGCAGCACGCCGAGGATCAGCAAACCGCTGAACACCGACGCGGTGGTGCCGGCATGGATCAGCATCATCGACGGGATCGACAGCACGAGCAGGCCGACGCAGCCGGCCAGCATCACGGGCTTGCGGCCGATCTTGTCCGACAGGCGGCCGGCGGCGAGCGTCAGCGGCATCATCAACACCATCACGATCAGCACCAGCACGAGGCTGTGCGATTCGTCGAAATGCAGCGTCGACGACATGAAGCTCGGCAGGTACGACAGCACCATGTAGTCGGTCACGTTGAAGATCAGCACGAGGCCGACGCAGAGCAGCAGCGCGCGCCAGTTGCGCAGCAGCGTGTCGCGGAAGCGCGCCTTCGGCACGGCCTTGTCCTGCGCTTCGCGCGCCTCGGCCTGACGCTTGAACGCCGGCGTTTCCTCGAGCTTCATCCGGATGTACAGGCCGATCAGGCCGAGCGGGCCCGCGATCAGGAACGGCACGCGCCAGCCCCACGACAGCAGCGCTTCCTGCGACAGCGACGCGGTGAGCAGCGCGACGACGCCGGCACCCATCACATAGCCGATCAGCGTGCCGAACTCGAGGAAGCTGCCCATGAAGCCGCGGCGCTTGTCGGTCGAGAATTCGGCGATGAAGGTGGCGGCGCCGCCGTATTCGCCGCCGGTCGAGAAGCCCTGCACGAGGCGGGCGACGAGCAGCAGCACGGGCGCCAGGATGCCGATCGACGCGTAGCTGGGGATCAGGCCGATCGCGAAGGTGCCGACGGCCATCATGATCATCGTGGCGGCGAGCACGCGCTGGCGGCCGATGCGGTCGCCGAGCGGGCCGAACACCATGCCGCCGAGCGGGCGCACGAGGAACGCGGCCGCGAACGTGCCGAAGGTCGCGAGCAGCTGCGCGGACGGGCTGCTGGACGGGAAGAACACCTTGCCGAGCGTGACGGCGATATAGCTGTAGACGCCGAAGTCGAACCATTCCATCGC
>NZ_JBQEON010000057.1:0-31742 GCF_052045245.1 Burkholderia sp. 22313 | reverse complement strand
CTAGGGCGTGTTCACACTATCGCAAGCCTTCAATGATCAAGGCGAAGTTGATAAAGGCAATGAACATCACATCGAGCTTGTCAAAGCGCGAGAAGATGCGCCGAAAGCCCTTCAAGCGGCGGAACAGTCGTTCGACTTCGTTGCGACGCTTGTACATTTCGCGGTCGTACTCCCAAGGCTCAACGCGTGTCCGCAACGGCGGTACGACGGGAATGAAGCCAAGGTCGAGCGCGAGTTGCCGGGTTTCGTTGCCCTCGTACGCTTTGTCCATCAGGAGGTACAGCGGCCGGTTCGGCGGCCCCAGACTTTCGAGAAGTGCGCGCCCCTGCGGAGCATCGCCAGCTTGGCCGGGCGACAGAGCAAACGTTACGGCTGTTCGAGCATCCGCGGCAACCATATGAATCTTGGTTGTCCATCCTCCGCGAGATTTGCCGATGGCTTGTGGACCGTTTTTTTTAATGCGCCGGTCCCGTCAGGATGAACTTTGACGATTGTGCTATCCAGCGATACCGCTTCGATCCGGACACGGATAATCTGCGCGCGCTGCAACTCCGTGAACACCCGGTCCAGCACACCGCTGCGGGACCAGCGGTTCATGCGCGTGTAGATCGTGTGCCAACGGCCGAAGCGCGAAGGCAGGCCGCGCCACTTGCAGCCATGCTCGGCTACGTAAAGGATTGCATTGAGCACTTGCAGGTTCGACAGACTTACATTGCCTCGTTGGCGCGGCAGGCAATGTTCGATCTGTTTGAATTGGGCTTCGGAGATTTCCATCTCCGAAGCATAACCTCAAACCGATAGTGTGAACACGCCCTAGTCGGCCGTCCCTTCGGCATAAGCGCGCAACCCGTTCGCCAGCGCATCGAATACGGCCCGGCAACGTGGGCTCGTGCGCAGATCCTCGTGCATGACCACCCAGGTTTCCAGTTGCATCGCGGGGCCGTCCGGCAGCACGCGCACGAGCCGTGCATCGCGTTGCGCGAGCCGGCTCTGGCAGAAGCCGATCCCGTAGCCCGCGCGAATCATCGCCAGATGCGCGAGATTGCTGTCGGTGCGCAGCGCGAACGCATCGCGTCGCCACAACGGCATCGCGCGCCCGGCCGAGCGGATGAACGGCGTCTCCGTATCGAAACCGATCAGCGCGTGATGCGCGAGTTCGTCGATCGTCGACGGTGCACCGTTGCGCGCCAGGTAGTCGTCGCGCGCATGCAGGCCGACGTCGATTGCGCCGACGCGCCGCGCGACGAGCGCGTCCTGCGCGGGCGGCGCCATCCGCACCGCGAGGTCCGCCTCGCGGTTCAGCACGTCCTGGATGCGGTCGGTCGGCACCAGTTCGATCACGAGCCCCGGATGGTCGCGCCGCAATTGCACGAGCATCGGCGGCAATACCTCGACCGCGATCACGTCGCTGGCCGAGATCCGCACGGTGCCGCGCACGCCCGCGCCGTGGCTCGCGGCCGCACGTTCGAACGCGGCCGCCGCGCTGCGCAGCGCTTCCGCATGGCCGCGCAGCGCGAGCGCCGCTTCGGTCGGCAGCAGCCCCGACGGCGAGCGCGTGAACAGCGTCTGGCCGAACGCGGCTTCGAGCGCGGCGACGTGGCGGCCGGCCGTCGGCTGCGTGATGCCGAGCGCGCGCGCCGCGCCCGACAGCGAGCCTTCCGTCAGCACGGCGAGGAAGGTGCGGTAGCGTTCCCAGTTCAGATCGATGGCCATACATAAATGTATAGCCGATATGTTGGGTTGGGCAATTTCTTGTTAGCCGCCGGCGCGCCAGAATGCGTTCAACGACGGTTCATTCACGGAGAACGGCAATGACGACGAATGCAGGCGGGACGCAACGACAGGCACTGGTGCTCGGCGCGAGCGGCGGCATCGGCGGCGAGATTGCGCGTCAGCTGCGCGATGCCGGCTGGCAGGTGCGTGCGCTCAAGCGCGGGCTCGATGCCGAAACGGTCGAGCGCGACGGCATCGCATGGATGCGCGGCGACGCGCTGGACCGCGAAGCGGTGGTCCGCGCGGCGCGCGGCTGCAGCGTGATCGTGCATGCGGTGAATCCGCCGGGCTACCGGAACTGGGGCGAACAGGTGCTGCCGATGCTCGACAACACGATCGCGGCGGCGGCGGTGGCGCAGGCGACCGTCGTGCTGCCGGGGACGGTCTACAACTTCGGTCCCGACGCGTTTCCGGTGTTGCGCGAAGAGGCGCCGCAGCATCCGACGACGCGCAAGGGCGCGATCCGCGTCGAGATGGAACGGCGGTTGCAGGCGGCGACCGCCCAGGGCGTGCGGACGATCATCGTGCGCGCCGGCGATTTCTTCGGCGCGCACGCGGGCAACAACTGGTTCGGGCAGGGCATCGTCAAGGCCGGTCGGCCCGTTGCCGCCATCAGCGTGCCGGGCATGCCGGGCGTCGGCCATCAGTGGGCGTATCTGCCGGACGTCGCGCGCACGATGGTCGAACTGGTCGAGCGACGCGACACGCTGGAGCCGTTCGCACGCTTCCATCTCGGCGGTTACTGGGATGCGGACGGCACGCAGATGGCGCAGGCCGTGCGTCGCGTTGCGCAACGGCACGGGATGCGGCCGACGGTGCGGCGGTTCCCGTGGTGGTTCGTGTGGGTCGCCGCGCCGTTCGTCACGACGATGCGCGAGATGCTCGAGATGCGGTATCTGTGGCGCGAGCCGCTCCGGATGGACAACGCGCGGTTGACGGCGGTGCTCGGCCGCGAGCCGGTGACGCCGCTCGACACGGCGGTGGAGGCGTCGCTGGCGGGGCTGGGGTGCTTGCGATGACAGCGAGCGGCGAGGGCGGTTAGCGGGCCGGTACGCGGTTCATGCGTTTTATTGCGTTGCCAGCACACCCGCCGCGGGCCATCACGCGACGATCGGCAATGCCCCGACCGCATACCGGTGCCGCAGGCTGCGCCCGAGCACCGGATCGTGCTGCGCCATCTCGAACGCGTCGCCGCCTTCCATCGCCGCGATCGCGCCATGCACTGCGACGGTGCCGCCGAACAGTATGATCGGACCCGAGCGTCGGTCAGTTCATCGAATTCCGAGCGGTGAGGCGGCGCCGCGCGCGGCGGCGGATCGGTCGATGTTAGCCGGTTTCGGGTTGGCAAACGACCTGGGCGGGCGGGGCGCCGGAAGACGCGCGAGGAGCGCTGCGCGGCTGCCTTCAACGGGACGCGTCGCGAGGCGCCGCACCCTTCGTCACAGTTTGTCGAACGCGAGCGTCGGCACGTCGACGACCATTGCGCCGCCGTCGGCGACGAGCGTCGCGCCCGTCACGAACGACGCGTCGGGCGAAGCAAGGAATGCACACACCGCCGCGATTTCGTCCGGATCGGCTGCGCGACGCAACGGCACGTCGGCGCTCACGCGCGCATACGCACCGTCGAGCGTGTCGCCATGGGCATGCATCAACGGTTCCATTTCCGCATCGGCCATCGGCGTGCGGACCCAGCCCGGACATACCGCGTTCGCGCGCACGCCGTACGGCCCGTAGTCACGCGCGAGCGAACGCGCGAGCCCCAGCAACGCGTGCTTGCCGACCGTGTAGCCGCATACGCCGGGGCCGGCCGCGAGCGCGGCGATCGACGCGACCAGCACGATGCTGCCGCGCTGCGCGATCAGGTCCGGGAGGCACGCGCGCGCGCTGACGAACGCGGTGTCGAGGTTCGCGTGCATCGCCGCGCGCCACTGGGCGTCGTCGGTTTCGTCCGCGCGGCCGAGCCCGTGGCCGCCCGCGCATGCGACGAGCACGTCGACGGGGCCGAGCCGCTCGGCGATCTCCGGCAGGAAGCGGGCCCAGTCGGCCGTGCTCGCGGCGTCGCCGGCGAGCGCGAGGCCGCCCGTTTCGGCGGCGAGTGCATCGAGCGGCGCCCGACGCCGCCCGAGCAGCACGACCCGGTCGCCGCGGGCGGCGAAGCGCCGCGCGCAGGCGGCACCGATGCCGGTGCCGGCGCCGGTGATCGCGATCGTACGAGGTGGCAGGTGCTTCATGCTGTTCTCCGGACGGGTGGCGTTTCCGGTCACTTTAGGCAGCGCGGGCGAGCGCCGGTATCCGCCGAAAGGATGAACGCGAACTGGCCGGACGGTCGACGGCGGCACACGGCACACGAGATTCGGCATTGGCACTGGCATCGCCATTGGCATTCGGCACCCGCACCCGACCGCGACATGCGTGCCCATTTTGCAAAGGCTGACGATGTTCGATGCCGAATCGCTCTATCCTCCGTATTTTTGCGATACGTCGTGAAAGCCCGGCAAAATAGCGCGGGCGAGCCCGCGCACCGGTGCGCGGCGCGTCGGCCGACCGATTCCGTCGTGCAAGCGGAGCGGGCAGGCGGCAAGACCGGGCTGAGCATCCGCCCGATACGGATGCATGCAGTCAGCCGACGGATCGTGTCGCCGCGGCTGATCGCCCGGTGGCGCACCGCGCGGCCGGACCATCGACAAGAACAGGGAGGGGCCGGCAATGAGGCTGGACGACGAAAGTGAAAGCGCGAACGTCGAGGATCGACGTGGCGGCGGCGGGTTTGGCGGCGGACGCGCGACGATCGGCATCGGCACGATCGTGGTCGCGCTGGCCGCATCGTATTTCTTCGGGATCGACCCGCGCGTCGTGCTCGAAGGCGCGTCGGCGCTACAGGGCCGGCAGCAGCAGGCGCAGCCCGCGCCGACGCAGCGCCAGGGCGCGCCCGCGAACGACCCGGGCGCGGTGTTCACGCGCAAGGTGCTGGGCAATATCGAGCGCACCTGGACGGGGGTCTTCAACACCCAGTTGCACGCGCAGTACGAGCCGCCGAAGCTCGTGATGTTCACGAACTCGACGCCGACCGCATGCGGCACCGGCCAGACCGCGATGGGGCCGTTCTATTGTCCGGCCGACCGCAAGGTCTATATCGATCTCGGTTTCTACGACGAGCTGCGCAAGCGCTTCGGCGCGGGCGGCGATTTCGCGCAGGCCTACGTGATCGCGCACGAAGTCGGCCATCACGTGCAGAACCTGCTCGGCATTTCCGACAAGGTCGACGCCGCGCGTCGCCGTTCGAGCGAGGCGCGCTCGAATGCACTGTCGGTGCGGATGGAGCTGCAGGCCGACTGCTTCGCCGGCGTGTGGGCGAACAACGCGCAGCGCGCGAACCAGCGTCTGATGGAACCCGGCGATTTCGAGCAGGGATTGAAGGCGGCGGCCGCGATCGGCGACGATCGGCTGCAGCAGCAAGGCCAGGGCTATGTCGTGCCGGAGAGCTTCACGCACGGCACCAGCGAGCAGCGCGTGTACTGGCTGCGGCGCGGGATGGAGTCGGGTGACGTGAGCGCCTGCGACACGTTCGCCGCGAATGCGCACTGACACTGACTGACAAGGCCGGGCGCACACGCTGCTGCGCGTCGATGTCGAGGCCGCACACGCGGCCGCCCCGAACGCTTCACCGATGGTTCCGATCGCGCTCGACCGGCGGCGCGCGATGTCTCGCGCCACCTTCGACGTCCAGCGCCGACGGCACGACTCACGGCGCATGATTGCGCGACGCAGATCCTGCTGTCGCGACACGACCGGCGCGCCCACCGCCCACCGCACGCAGACGATTTGCCGATTCGTGCTCACCGGCCCGTTTCGGCGCCGGTAGGCTGGCCCGAACTTCGACGCGTTCGGCCGCCGGCCGCTCCCACCATGCCGACCTCATCCGTTCCCGCAGGCCACGTAGCCGCCGACTGGCAGCGCGCGCTGCGCGCGTGCGTGGACGCGTTCGACGCATTCGCGAGCCCGTCCGCGATCGTCTTCTACCGGCTCGACCTGAGTGGCGAGCCGGCCGATTTCGAGCTGTTCGGGATGCCGGAGTCGATGCATCGCGCCTACATCGCGCGCTACCGGATGCTGGATCCGCTGCATCCGTCGCGCTGCGCGGCCGGCGAGCGCACGGTCGTGACGCTCGCGTCCCAATTGCCCGACGAAAGACGCGCTGCGTCCGCATACTGGACCCGTTTCCTGCGGCGGCATGAGGTCGCCGACGTCGTCGAGATCTGGCTGCGCGACGACACGGGCCGCACGGTCGGTGCGTTTTCGCTGCTGCGCTTCGGCAACGGCGACGTGGACGGCAACCGCACGGCGGGCCGGTTCGCGCCGGGCGAGATCGATGCGCTGGCGCGGCTGCAGCCGGTCGCCGAAGCGGCGCTGGCCCCGCTGCTGCGCGCGCGGCGCGGGATTCACCGGATCGGCTGCGAGGAACGGCTCACCTACCGCGAGGAACAGATCGCACGCCTCGTCCGCGACGGCCGCTCGAACAAGGAGATTGCCCGCGATCTCGCGCTCGGCCAGCCGACCATCAAGACGCATCTGATGCGCATGTACCGCAAGCTCGGCGTATCGAACCGCACCGAGCTGGTCGGCGCGTTGTTTCTGTAGTTCTTTCCGTACCCGCCATCACGCCGAATCATTCGTCCGACGATAACGCGGCGTTCGCACGTCGCCGCGCCACGCGTCCGCGTCACCCGCATTTCGATGCCCCACGCGCTGCCAATTTGCGCTCACCGGGCGCGTTCCGCCGTCGATACAGTGGTCCGAAACCGCATGCCGAAGCGCACGCGGCCAGCCACGACACCTATCGAGACGCCCATGAGCACCACGAACTTCGTCGCCGTCAGCGACACCGTGCGCACCTTCGTCGCACGCGACTTCGGCCTTTTCATCGAAGGTGAAATGCAGCCCGCACACGCGGCCGCGCGGCTCGACGTGCACGACCCGGCGACCGGCGAGCGCCTCGCGACGGTCGCGGATGCCGACGCGCACGACGTCGATCGCGCGGTCGCCAGCGCGAAACACGCGTTCGACGCCCGCGTCTGGAGCGGCCTGCGCCCGGCCGACCGCGAGCGCATCCTGCTGAAGCTCGCCGACCTGATCGAAGCCGACGCCGAAACGCTCGCGCAGCTCGAAACGCTGAACCAGGGCAAGTCGATCCACGTGTCGCGTGCGATCGAAGTCGGCGCGAGCGTCGAATACGTGCGCTACATGGCCGGCTGGGCCACCAAGATCACCGGCCAGACGCTCGACGTGTCGATCCCGTTCCCGCCCGGCGCGCGCTATACGGCTTATACGCGCAAGGAGCCGGTCGGCGTGGTCGCGGCGATCGTGCCGTGGAATTTCCCGCTGATGATCGCGGTGTGGAAGCTGATTCCGGCACTCGCGGCCGGCTGCACGATCGTGCTGAAGCCGTCGCCGGAAACGCCGCTCACCGCGCTGCGCCTCGCCGAACTGGCCCGCGAAGCCGGCGTGCCGCCCGGCGTGTTCAACGTCGTCACCGGCGGCCGAGTGTGTGGCGCCGCGCTGTCGAGCCACCCGTCGATCGCGAAGATCTCGTTCACCGGCTCGACCGCGACCGGCAAGCTGGTCGGCGCGGCGGCCGTGCAGAACATGACGCGCTTCTCGCTCGAACTCGGCGGCAAGAACCCGATCGTGATGCTCGACGACGTCGACGTCGCGCAGGTGCTCGACGGGGTCGCCGCCGGCGCGTTTTTCAATCAGGGGCAGGTGTGCGCGGCCGCATCGCGCCTCTACGTGCATCGCAGCAAATTCGCGCAGCTCGCGGACGGCCTCGCGGGCGTCGCGCAGTCGATGAAGCTCGGCGCGGGCCTCGACACGACCGCGCAGATCAACCCGCTGGTGTCCGCGCAGCATCGCGACAAGGTCATGCGGCACATCGAAGGCGCGCGCCGCGCGGGCCTCACGTTCCTCGCGGGCGGTACGCCGGCCGACGATCTGCCCGGCTACTACGTGAAGCCGGCCGTGATCGCCGATCCGCATCCGGACAGCGCGATCGTGCGTGACGAAGTGTTCGGCCCGGTGATCGTCGTCGTGCCGTTCGACGATGCGGCCGACGCGGTGCGGCTCGCGAACGCGTCGCCGTATGGCCTTGCCGCGAGCATCTGGAGCAACGACCTGAAGCGCGTGATGAACCTCGTGCCGCAGATCGAGGCCGGCACCGTGTGGGTGAACTGTCACATTCCGCTCGATCCGTCGATGCCGTTCGGCGGCTACAAGCAATCGGGCATCGGCCGCGAGTTCGGCCAGTACGCGATCGAAGGCTTCACCGAAACCAAATCCGTCTGCATCGCGCACTGACGCGCGGCGCCTGTTCCAGGGATTTCGAATACCCCGACCACCTCGACGCCGCGCGATCGAGGTTCAAACGATCCGAAAGTGGAGACTGCAATGAGCTACAACGAAGCAAAGTTCTGGCACCCGATGCTGCACCCGAACGAAATGAAACAGCGCGAGCCGATCCGCATCGTGCGCGGCGACGGCTGCTACGTGTTCGACGAAACCGGCAAGCCGCTCGTCGACGGCGTCGCGGGCCTGTGGAACGTGAACGTCGGGCACAACCGCCAGGAAGTGAAAGACGCGATCGTGCGCCAGCTCGACGAGCTCGAATATTTCCAGCTGTTCGACGGCATCTCGCATCCGCGCGCGGAGGAGCTGTCGAAGAAGCTGATCGACATGATGGAGCCGGAAGGCATGCGCCGCGTGCTGTACAGCTCGGGCGGCTCCGACTCGATCGAGACCGCGCTGAAGATCGCGCGCCAGTACTGGAAGGTGCGCGGCCAGGCCGACCGCACGAAATTCATCTCGCTGAAGCAGGGCTATCACGGCACGCACTTCGGCGGCGCGTCGGTGAACGGCAACACGGTGTTCCGCCGCAACTACGAGCCGAACCTGCCGGGCTGCTTCCACGTCGAGACGCCGTGGCTGTATCGCAATCCGTTTACGCACGATCCGGAGGAACTCGGCCGGATCTGCGCGGACATGCTGGAGCGCGAGATCCTGTTCCAGAGCCCCGACACGGTCGCTGCGTTCATCGCCGAGCCGGTGCAGGGCGCGGGCGGCGTGATCGTGCCGCCGGCCAACTACTGGCCGCTGGTGCGTGAAGTGTGCGACCGCTACGGCGTGCTGCTGATCGCCGACGAAGTCGTGACCGGCTTCGGCCGCAGCGGCAGCCTGTTCGGCAGCCGCGGCTGGGGCGTGCGCCCGGACATCATGTGTCTCGCGAAGGGGATCTCGTCCGGCTACGTGCCGCTCGGCGCGACGGCCGTGAACGCGCGCATCGAGGACGCGTTCGCCGCGAACGCGGATTTCGGTGGCGCGATCATGCACGGCTACACGTACGCGGGGCACCCGGTCGCGTGTGCGGCGGCGCTCGCGAGCCTCGACATCGTCGTGAAGGAAGACCTGCCGGCGAACGCGGCGAAGCAGGGCGCGTATCTGCTCGAAGCGCTGCAATCGTTCCCGGAACGCTTCGCGGCAGTCGGCGAGGTGCGCGGCAAGGGCCTGATGCTCGCGCTCGATCTCGTCGCGAACAAGCAGACCCGCGAGCCGATCGACCCGCTGTCCGGCTATGCGAACGCGGTCGCCGAAGTCGCGCGCGAGCACGGCGTGCTGGTGCGTCCGGTCGGCACGAAGATCATCCTGTCGCCGCCGCTCGTGATCCAGCGCGAACCGCTCGACCGGATCGTCGACGCACTCGCGGCGGGCTTCGAGGGCGTGCGGTTCGCGTGAAGGCCTCAGGCATGAAGGCATGAAGGCATGAAGGCATGAAGGCATGAACGCATGAACGCATGAACGCATGGGCGCATGAGCGCATGACGACGAACCGGCGGTGGAGGGCGGGATAACCCGCCTTCGTCGCCGGTTTGCCGATTTGCGCTATGACCGGATTATTTTGCCTGCGTATTTTTTCGACATCGAATCAGGATTGGATCGACAGGGGCCCGGGTACCGAAGCGCCGAAGCGCCGAAGCGCCGACCCGGGCCGACCGCGAGGCACGGAACCGGAGCGGGCGCCGCAGTGGCGGCACCGGCCGATAAAGGAAGGAGACAAGCATGTCGGGATGGTCTGGAGTGACCGGCGCCGCGGGCGATACGCCCGCCGGTGCGCCGGCTGAAGCGGGCGGCGGCACGGTGCTGAAGGCGGGCGCGGTCGGTTTTCCGACCGCACTGGCGAGCGCCGTCGGCCTCATCATGGCGAGCCCGGTGATCCTCACCGCGACGTCGGGTTTCGGGATGGGCGGCTGGGCGTTCGCGGTCGCGATGATCATCGCGTTCGTGATGATGCAGGCGCAGGCGACCACCTTCTCCGAAGCCGCCGCGATGCTGCCGACGGCGGGCTCGGTTTACGACTACCTGTCGTGCGGGCTCGGCCGCTTCTGGGCGATCACCGGCACGATTTCCGCGTATTTCCTCGTGCATGTGTTCGCCGGCACCGCGGAGACGATCCTGAGCGGGATCATGGCGCTCGTGAACTTCGAGTCGCTGAACGCCGCCTTCGAGAAGCACAACAGCGCGTGGCTCGTCGGCGTCGCGCTCGTCGTCACGTTCGCGATCACCAACATCATCGGCATCAAGGTATTCAGCAAGCTCGAGATCGTGCTGACGGCCGGCATGTGGCTGTCGCTGATGATCTTCGGGATCCTCGGCCTCGCGGCCGCGCCGGCCGTGCATCTCGACGGCTGGTTCGGCGGCTCGGAAGTCGGCACGTCGATCCCGGCCGTGCTGTCGCTGGTCGGGATGGCGATGTTCATGTTCGTCGGCTGCGAGTTCGTCACACCGCTCGCGCCGGAAATGAAGGCGCCGGGCCGCACGATTCCGCGCGCGATGGCGCTCGGTCTCGTCGGCGTCGCGATCTGCATGTTCCTGTACGGCGCGGCGATCCGCCGCCAGGTCGCGAACGTGCCGGTGAGCCCGGACGGCCTCACGCACCTGCTCGACACGCCGGGCGCGATCCCCGCGTTCGCGCTGCAGGTGCTTGGGCCCTTCGGCCGCATCTGGTTCGGCGTCGCGTTCCTGTGCGCGGGCGCGGCGACCATCAACACGCTGATGGCCGGGCTGCCGCGCATCCTGTACGGGATGGCGATCGACGGCGCGCTGCCGCGCTGTTTCGCGTATCTGCATCCGCGCTTCAAGACGCCGGTGGTCGGCATCGTCGCGGCGGCGGCCGTGCCGATCGGCCATGCGTGGCTGATCCACGGCAATCTCGACAGCATCATGCACCTCGTGCTCGCCGCGACCTGCGCATGGGGCACCGCGTACCTGCTCGTCACCGCGTCCGTCGTGATGCTGCGTATCCGCCGGCCAGACCTGCCGCGCCCATACCGCTCGCCGCTGTTCCCGCTGCCGCAGATCGTGTCGAGCGTCGGCATCGTGCTCGCGATCTGGTACATCACGCCGCCCGGCATGAACGCGCGCGACATCTACGTGCCGTTCGGCGCGATGCTCGGGTTGACCGCGCTGTACGCGCTGTTCTGGACGGTCGTCGTGCAGCGCCGGCATCCGTTCAAGCCGGTGCCGGTCGAGGAAGTGCTGCGCAACGAGCACGTCGCATCGTGAGGGCCGCGCTCGCCCGGTGGCGCGCGGCGCCCGATGCGCCGCCGCCGGGGCACCGGCCCGGCGCGATCGCCGCGCGCGTGCTGGCCGACCTGGGGGCGGTGCGTGATGCGCATGACACGACCGGCGATCCGGCCGCGCGGCTGCCGAACGGCGTGCGCATGAGCGTCGAAGAACGCGTCGACCGGCAGTTCCTGATGCATACGGTCAGCGTGCAGCTGTCCGTCACCGCGAGTGATCCGGCCGGGCAGGGCCGCGCACGCGTGCGGCAGACCGGCTGGCTGCGTCGCACCGGCATCGCGGCGGACCTCGCGTCGGGATGCGACCCCGGATTCGTGCGGACGGTGGCCGCGCTCGTCGCGGCGCCGTCGCTCGCCGACGCGCTGCGCCCGCTGCACCTGACCGATTGCACGATCGCCGCCCGCGACGGGGGCTGGACGCTCGCGGTCGTGCCGTTCGGCGGCAGCGAGGTCGTGAACCGGATGCCGTCGTTTCGCCGCTATGTCCGCCTGACCGGCGAGCAGGCCGCCGCGCTGTCGGCGGCCTGTCTTGCATTCGAAACTGCACTGCGCGGAATTTGGCGGGGGTAAGCTGCGACGTTGCATGCCGTGCCGCCGCAATGTGGATTCAGGGTTTTACCGGAGATGCCGATGCTGTTCCAGTCACGCTCACACGAAGACGTGCATGACCACGGGCTCGCGATCGCGGGTTGGCATCAGGTCTACCGCCAGATGACGCCGGGCCGGTTCAGGGGCACCGTCACGCAGGTGCTGTACGACGACTTCCATTTCTTCCGCGAGACGACCAACCGGCGTGTCGCGCAAACCGGCCTTGCGCCGGCCGGGCGTACGTCGCTCGCGGTGCCGCTGTCGGTGCCGCTCGCCGGCACGTTCCAGGGCCAGCCGATCGACGGCTATGCGTTGCTCGCGCTGCGCGCCGGCGAGGATTTCGAATTCCATACACCGGAAGGGATGGGGCTGGTCGGGATCAGCGCCGCGTCGGACATGGTCGACGAGCTGTGCGAAGCCGAATTCGGCGCGGCCGGCGCGCGCAAGCTGCGGCACGTCACGCGGCTGTCGGATGAGCAGGGCGTCGCGCTCGGCGCGCGGCTGTCGGCGCTGATCGACGACGCGCAGCGCAATCCCGGCTGCCTCGAACACGCGGCCACCCGCAAGATGTTCCGCGACGCGATGCTCGGCATGTTTCTCGACGCGCTCGACCAGGGGATCGGCGCCGAGCGTCGCGACATCACGCACGCGACCTACAGCGATATCGTCAGCCGTTGCGAGAAGCATCTGCGCGACCGGCCCGAGGAGCCCGTCACCGTGCTCGAACTGTGCCGCGCGCTGCGCTGCAGCCGCCGCACGCTGCAGACGAGCTTCCAGCGCGTCGCCGACGTCACGCCCGTCGGCTATCTGCGCACCATCCGGCTGAACGCGGTGCGGCGCCTGCTGCGCACGACCTCCGCGCAGCAACTTGGCGTCGGCGAGGCCGCCGCGAGCTGGGGCTTCACGCATCTCGGCTATTTCGCGCGCGAATATCGCGACCTGTTCGGCGAGCTGCCGTCGCAAACCTTGCGTCCGTCATGAGGTCTGCGCGTCGCGCGTCGTCCGCGCCCGTTCGCTTCACCATTTGCTGATTTGGGATAGAGGTCCCGAATTTTCGCCGGATAAAGTCCTGCCACCCATATCGACAACCTCATCGGTTTGCACTGCGAATCGGTGACAACAGAGGGCGGGACATGAAGATCGGACGACAACTGGCCGCGGCCGCGGCCACGCTGGGTTGCATGCACGCATACGCACAGACCGCCGGCAGCGTGACGTTGTACGGCACGGTGGACACCGGCATCATCTATTCGACGAACCAGCAGTTCACGCGTGCCGACGGCAGCACGGGCGGCGGCCATGCGTGGCAGATGGGCGGCGGCAATCTCGTGCCGTCCCGCTTCGGGTTCCAGGGCGCCGAGCCGCTTGGCGGCGGGCTCGACGCGGTGTTTTCGCTCGAGCAGCAGTTCCTGTCCGCGAACGGGCAGGCGCTGCAGGGCGGCACGGCCTTCAGCCGGCAGGCGTGGGTCGGCCTGCGCCACGATTCGCTCGGCACGCTCGGCCTCGGCCGGCAATACGACTCGTACACGGACATGCTCGGCGCGTACGTATCGAGCAACAACTGGGCGACGCCGTACGGCTCGCATCTCGGCGACGTCGACAACCTGAACGCCGCGTTCAACTTCAACAACGCGGTGAAGTTCACCAGCGCCGACTTCAACGGCCTGACGTTCGGCGGCACGTTCAGCTTCGGCGGGCAGGCCGGCGACTTTGCCGCGAAGCGCGGCTATTCGGTTGCCGCGACCTATACGCGTGCGCCGGTCGCATTCTCGGTCGGCTATCTCGACCTGCACCAGCCGCTCGACGCCGCGCTCGGCGGCGCGAGCGGCTATATCGGCGACTTCGCGTGCAGCAACCCGGGCGCGATGTACTGTCTGCTGCAGGACGCCGGCTCGATGCGCGCGTTCGGTGCGGGTGGCTCGGTGACGCTCGGTGCGGCGACCGTCGCGCTGACCTACACGCACACGCGCCTCGGCGACAGCCGCTATTTCTCGACCGATGCGCGGCCGCGCACGCAGGCGTTCACGTTCGACATCGGCGAGCTGAACGTCACGTACCTGTTTACGCCGGCGCTGCAGAGCGGTGTCGCGTATCTCTTCAACGCCGCGCATACCGATGGCCGCGGCACGACGCGCTTCCATCAGGTGAACGTCGGCACGAACTACAGCCTGTCGAAGCGCACCGCGCTGTACGCGGTCGCGATCGGCCAGATCGCGAGCGGCACGGGGCTCGGCACGGACGCGAACGGCAACGCGGCGAACTACGCGCAGATTCCGGTGCTCGCGAACAGCAACTCGAGCCGGCAGCTCGCGGTGATGGCAGGCATTCGCGTGAACTTCTGACGGCGCGTGCGCGGCGGCACGGCGGGGCGCTCGGCTGCGCGGGCGAGCGCGCTTGCTGCGTGCCACAAATTCTTAACGATCGACGTGAACAATGGCGTTCGCTTCCGGCGACCCGACGTGTCGCCGGCGTTGCACACGTGTGCAACGCATGGCTGTTCCGCTCCATACGCCGATCGAGAGAGACCACATGACCCTGCTGAGCCGCCTGCGCACGTTGTCCGCCGCCGTTGCGCTGTCCCTTGCCGCCTCGCACGCCTTCGCGGCGGATCTCGTCATCGCGGGCCGCGACGACATCTACGGCAAGGGGCTGGCCGACGCCGTCGCCGGCTTCACCAGACTGCATCCGGGCACCGATATCGAGCTGCTCAAGCTGCCGAACGCGAACCTGTACCAGAAGCTGAAGCTGTCGATGCGCGAAAGCACGGGCACCTACGATCTCGTCATGATGGATGACACGTGGGCGCCCGAATTCATCGGCAACGGCTGGCTGAAGCCGCTGCCGGCTGCGCTTGCCGACGCCGATCTCGTGCCGTCCACGGTCGCGCTCGGCCGCAATACGGCGGGCGCGCTGTACGCGCTGCCGATCGTCGGCAACGTCGAGATGTTCGCGTACCGGAAGGATCTGCTCGCGAAGTACAAGCTGCAGCCGCCGCGCAACTGGGACGACGTGCTGAAGATCGCGCAGACCGTTGGCGGCGCGGACAAGAGCGTGTCGGGCGTCGTGTTCCGCGGGACCAAGGGCAACCCGGTCGTGACCGGCTTCCTGCCGATCCTGTGGGCCTACGGCGGCGACGTGTTCGACCGGGCCGGCAACGTGACGATCGATTCGCGGGAGTCGCAGGCCGCGTTGAAAACCTTTCTCGCGCTGAAGGCAGCCGCGCCGAAGGACGTCGACGTGTACGGCGCCGCCGAAGTGCGCGACGCGCTGCAGCGCGGCACGGCCGCGCAGTCGATCGAGGTCTGGCCGGCGTGGATTCCGGCGCTCGACGATCCGAAGCAGTCGCGCGTGGTCGGGCAGATCGCGCTGCAGCCGCCGCCCGGACAGACGGCCGGCCCGGCGCCGATGCTCGGCATCTGGCAGATGGGCATTCCGAAGGATGCGCCGCACGCGAAGCTCGCGCAGGACTTCCTGGCCTACCTGAGTTCGCGCGACACGCAAACGCGCCTCGCCGGGATCGGCATTCCGCCGACGCGCCGCAGCGTGTTCACCGATCCGGCGCTGGTGCGCCAGTACCGCTGGTATCCCGATCAGCTGAAGGCGCTCGAGGCTGGCCGTGCGCGGCCGCGCGTGAAGGACTGGCAGCAGGTCGAGAGCATTCTCGGCGACCAGCTGCAGCTCGCGCTGACCGGGCAGGCCGCCCCCGACGCCGCGCTGCGCCAGGCGCAGCAGAAGATCGCGCAGGCGATGGCCGCGGCCGGCAAGTGACGGCCCGTCGCGACGCATTGCCCGGAGTCCGCGCATGAAAGCCCTCGGCCGCAGCCTGCCGTTCGTCGCGCTGCTCGGGCCCGCGCTGCTGGTGTTCGCCGCGCTCGCGCTGTATCCGGTCGCGCAGGTGCTGATCGATTCGTTCTGCCAGGTCGACTACTCGGCCGGCCGCCGCGCGTTTGCCGGGTTCGCGAACTATCGCGCGGTGCTCGGCGACGACGCATTCGTGGCGGGCTTCGGCAACACGCTGCGCTTCACGATCGCGGCGTCGCTCGTCGAGGTCGCGCTCGGCTTCGGTCTCGCGCTGCTGTTCGTGCGCGCGTTTCCGGGGCGCCGCATCGCATTGCCGCTCGCGATCCTGCCGATGATGTTGTCCACGCTCGTGTGTTCGGCAATCTGGCGCAACTGGCTCAACTTCGACGGCTTCCTGAACGCGCTGCTCGCCGCGTTCGGCATCGAAGGCGTGCGCTGGCTGTCCGATCCGCATCTCGCGCTGTGGTCGCTCGCGCTCGTCGACGTGTGGCAGTGGACGCCGATGGCGTTCCTGATCGTGCTGGCCGGGCTGCAATCGATCCCGCAGGAACTGTACGAAGCCGCGCGCACCGACGGCGCGAGCGAATGGCAGTGCCTGCGCGACATCACGCTGCCGCTCGCGGCGCCGCAGATCGGCCTCGCGTTGCTGCTGCGCTCGATCGACACGTTCAAGCTGTTCGACAAGGTCTATGCGCTGACGGGCGGCGGCCCCGGCAACGCGACGCAGACGCTGTCGACCTACATCTACGATACGGGCTTCCGCTTCTTCAACGTCGGGCCGGCGAGTGCTGCGTCGGTGCTGATGCTCGCGGCGTCCGCGCTGCTGGTTTCGGGGTACGTATGGCAGACGGTTCGCAAGCGGCGCGCATGACGGCGCGCTCCGCCGGCATCGCGCACGCGCGCATGGGTGCCGCATTCGGTCGCGCGGCGCCGTGGGTGCTGCGCGTCGTCGCGCTCGCGCTGTTGCTGCTGCCGTGCCTGTGGATGGCCGGCGCGGCCTTCATGCCGACGCTCGAACGCCTCGATCATCCGTTGCGGATCTGGCCGGCCGCGCCGACGCTCGAGCATTTCGCGTCGGTGTGGTCGAACGGCATCGGCGCGCCGCTCGCCAATTCGCTGCTGGTCGGCTTCGGCACGACGCTGCTCGCGCTGACGCTCGCGTTTCCGGCCGCGTATGCGCTCGTGCGGCTGCGGTTTCCGGCGCGGCTGGATCTGCTGTTCCTGATGCTCGTGCTGGCGTTGAAGCTGATGCCGCCGATCACGATCGCCGTGCCGCTGTTCGCGCTCGCGAAGCGGCTGCATCTGCTCGACTCGACGCTCGGGCTGATGCTCGCTTACCAGATCTACGCGCTGCCGATGGCGATCTGGATGCTGCTCGCGTTCGTGCGCGACGTGCCGGTCGAATACGAGGAGGCCGCCTGCATCGACGGGGCAGGGCTCGCGCGGCGGCTGGTGCAGATCGTGCTGCCGCTGTGCGCGCCGGGCTTGATCGCGACCGCGATCTTCGTGTTCATCGCCGCGTGGAACGAGTTCCTGATCGCGTTGTTGTTCGTGTCGACGCCGAGCCGCTTCACGCTGCCGCTCGCGATTGCCGGCTACGTGACGGAGAACGGCATCGACTGGGGCGACCTGATGAGCGCGGGGCTGCTGGCGTCGCTGCCGACCCTCGCCGTGGCCGGCTACGTGCAGCGCTATCTGCTGCGCGGTTTCGCGGGCGGGTTGAAGTGACGCGGCGCGTTACGCGCAGCTATGCCGCACCACGTGCGTGACCGGCACGACGCGCGTGCGCGATGCGCCGTCGAAGGTGTGGATGCGGTCGGCGAGCAGGTCGATGGCCGCGTGCGCGAGGCCTTGCGTATCCTGGCGCAGCGTCGTGAGCCGATAGGCGTCGTAGTCGGCGGCCGGGATGTCGTCGAAGCCGATCACGCGCAGGTCGTCGGGCACGCGCAGGCCGAAGGCGTCGCGTGCGGCATCGATCATGCCAAGCGCGAGCAGGTCGGACGAGCAGAACACGCCGTCCGGGCGCTCGCCCGTCGCGAGCAATTGACGCGCGGCGTCGAGGCCGCATGCGTGCGTGTCGGCGTCCGTGTCGATCACGCGCACGAGCGCCGCATCGAACGCGTCGCCGCGTTGCAGCACCTGCTCGAAGGCATCCGCGCGCGCACGCGCGCTGTAGCTCGCGGTGCGCGGCCCGACGAACGCGAGCCGGCGGGCGCCGGCCCGCACGAACCGTTGCGCGGCATGGGCGGCGCCCGCCGCGTTGTCGCTGATGACCACGTCGGCACCCGGCAGGTTCGCTTCGCGGTTGATCATCACGACGGGAATCCGGTGATCGAGATACTGCTGCGCGACCGACAGCGGCGGCGATGCGGACGTCATCACGAGGCCCGCGATCCGGTAGCTGAGCAGCCGTTCGAGCGATTGCCGGACCTGCTGCGGATCATCCGCATTGGTCACGAGCGGCGTGAACGCGCGCTGCCCGAGCGCGGCCATCAGATCCGACAGCAGTCGCGCACGAAACGGATTCTCGAACCCGGCCGTCACGACGCCGATCATGCTGCTGCGCTGCGTGATCATGTCGCGCGCGATCAGGTTGACCTGGTAGCCGAGCGCGCGCGCGGCGACCATCACGCGTTCGCGCGTTTCGGGCGCGATACTGGCCGTCGGCGAGAACGCGCGCGACACCGCCGAGCGCGACACGCCGGCCCGCACGGCGACATCCGACGCGGTCACCCACGTTTTTCTTTCCTTGTCCGTCATCGATTCATGATTCCTTCGCGACACGAAGCCCCCACGCCGCTGGCCGACTGGATGTCGGCGCTCGACGACGCGCGGCCGCTGCATACGCTGACCCTACCGGGCAGCCATGACACCTGTGCGTATACGGTCGACGATCCGCTCGTGCGCACGCAGCGCGCGCCGCTCGACGCGCAACTCGCGCACGGCGTGCGGCTGCTCGACATTCGCTGCCGGCATCGCGGCGATACGTTCGACATCCATCATGGCGGGATCGCGCTCGGCATGACGTTCGACGACGTGCTCGCCGGCTGCACGCGCTTTCTCGCCGCGCATCCGCGCGAATGCATCGTGATGTCGGTGAAGGACGAGTGGCCCGCGCACGCGTGCACGCGCGGTTTCGATGCGACGTTCGACGCACATTGCGCCCGGCATCCGCGCTTGCGCTGGCATGCGGGCGGCGCGTTGCCGGCGCTCGGCGACGTGCGTGGCGCGGTGCTGCTGTTGCGGCGGTTCCGCAGCAGCCGGCCGCTCGGCATCGACCTGACCGCGTGGCCCGACAACGCGACGTTCACGATCGATCATCCGGATGCGGCGTTCGTGATCCAGGATGAATACCGTGTGCCCGTTGCCGGGTCGATCCACTACAAGTGGCGGGTGATCGATGCGCTGCTGAGCGGCATGCCGTCGCCGGAAAGCGGCCGCTGGGCGATCAATTTCTGCAGCGGCACGGGGATGGGCGCGAATCCGTCGGTGGTCGCGCGCGGCGACGGCAGGGTGCAGGGCATTCAGGCGCGGCTCGCGCAGCGGTTGAGTGAGGTGCGCGGATCGTGCGGCGCGATGCTGCTCGATTTCTGCGACGACGATGACTGGGCGTTGGTGCGGGCGCTGGTCGCGTGCAACGAGCGTGTGCCTGAGTTGCGTCTGCCGCGCAGGTCGATCGGGTGTTGACGCAGTTTCGGGTTGGAGAGCGCGGGTGATCCTGCGTCGATCGGGGCGCGTATCGGGTTCGATCGCCACACTTTTTGACGAATCACCGAGCTGCATGCGGATGCGCATCGGAGCGATGCGCGGCCGTGGTGCCGAGGCTGTCGAGTCGTTTGAACAGGATTCGGCCCCGGGCGGATGCATTTGTCGGGGCCGCTTGCGCATTGCGCCGTTGCTAGAATCTCCGCTCTTTCATGGGCATTCCGCATGACGCAGTGCACGACCTTCTAAGGAGCATTCAAGCAAAACATGGACGCTCTCGGATTGCCGGCGCCAACGAGTCTGTTTGCTGCACAGCAGACGGCAATCGGCACGCTGGCAACTATTCTTGGCGCGCTCAGGACGCTTGGGCCAACTGCCACGATCGGCGAACTGATCGGAGCCACAACCGGGCTGGAACTGTTGACAGCCGCATCTGCACTCGGAGCGAGCTTTTACGTTGGTGCGGTAATCGGCAGTCTGATTGTTGCTGCAGATACGTCGCTGGTGTGCGATCAGCGCGGCGTGGTCGCCGTGGATGGAATTCGCGGCTGGGCGATCCGTCGTGGCCTTGCGGTTCCACAAGACGTTTATCGCGTGATCGCGCTGCATCCGGAGGTGTTCCGTCCGATGCCGGGAAGTGCGACGTTTGCCATCCGTGCACGAGCAATCGGGAGGGCGATCGCGTGAGCAAAGTTTCAGACAGTATCGGCCTGATCGCCGCGGCAGTTGTGATCGCCGCCGCCTCGTGGACATTGCTGCACTACTCGGGGAACTGGTTCTTCCCTGTTGCGACGCTCGTCGCGCTGGCTGCGCTGCTTGCAGACAATCGGCGGTTGAAGAAACGCCTGCGCGACCTGGGGGAAGACTCACGGTCGCGCAAGTAACCCCCTGATGGCCCGGCTAGATGGACATTCACCCGATTAGAAGCGAGGCTGATTACGAAGCCGCGCTGAAGGCGGTGTCCGCGCTTGTCGATCTGGACCCTGCACAGGGCACACCGGAGGGCGACGCGTTGGAATCCATGGCGATCCTGATCGTGCGCTATGAGGCCGAGCACTTCCCATTGGCTTCGCCGAACCCGATCGACGCGATTGAATTGCGGATGGAGCAAGCCGGTTTTGCTGTCGCGGATTGCGTGCGACAAACGGCGGCGTCGTAAGCGTCCACGCCCATGCCGACTCAGCGCGTCGCGATCGCCACCGCCGCGCCCGCCATCGCGGTCGCGCTCGTGCGGTTCGCGATCCGCTTCGCGCGTGCCGACGTGAGGAAGGCGCGTGCCCGCACCGCGAGCAGCGACCAGAAGCAGTCGGCGAGGATCAGGATCGCGAGCATCGTGCCGACGAGCTCGGCCCACGCGAGAGCACCGACGTGCGTGAGGTCGACGATCGTCGGCAGCAGCGCGAGATAGAACAGCATGATCTTCGGATTGCCAAGAGTCACAAGAGTGCCCGCGACGAACATGCGCCACGGCGACTGGCCGCGCGGGAGATCGTCGGCCTTCGTGTCGGTCGGTGCGGTCCACATCTTCCACGCGAGGAACAGCAGGTACGCGACGCCGAGCAGCTTCAAGACGAGCAGGCCCGTCTCGAACGTGCGCGCGAACGCGGACAGGCCGGCTACGGCCAGCGTGAGCCACAGCGCTTCGCCGATCCACATCGCGGCGAGGAACGGCAGCACGTCTCGCACGCCGTTCGTCAGCACGCGCGCGACGAGCGCGGCGACGCTCGGGCCGGGCGTGCCGGCGGTGACGAGCAGGGCGATGGCGAATACGGCGAGTGCGGACAGCGTCATGACGAACCTCGGAGGCGGGGACGTTCGAAAGGTATGAAGTTTCGATTATAGTGACGGCCGTTCCCGCCTGCCTGCCTCGTCGTGATGACAGTATCGATCCGGATTCGTCCCGCCACGCGGGAAGACGCGGCCGCGATGGCCGCCGTGGAAGTGGCCGCCGCCCAGCGCTTTCGCGACATCGGCATGCCCGACATCGCCGAAGGCGAGCCGACCGATGCGGCCGACGTGCTCGCGCGCATCGACGACGATCGCGCCTATGTCGCGACGGACGATCAGGGCACGTGCGTGGGCTTTGCGTTCTACCGGCTGCTCGACGCGCAGCGGCTGTACCTGGAAGAACTGGATGTCGCGCCGTCGCATGCGGGGCAGCGGATCGGCGCGCGCCTGATCGAGCGGATCATGACGCGCGCCGCGCAAGACGGCATCGCACAGGTCGTGCTGTCGACGTTCCGCGACGCGCCGTGGAATGCGCCGTACTACGCGCGCCTCGGCTTCCGGATCGTCGACGACGCGTCGCTCGACGACACGCTGCGCGCGATCCGCGTGCATCACGTCGCACGCGGGCTCGACGAGACGCTGCGCGTGTTCATGCGCGCGGACGTGCGCGCATGAACGTGGCGCCGACCGCTCAGGCCGCGTCGCCGAGCGCCGGGTAGTCGGTGTAACCCGTTTCGCCGACCGCGTAGAACGTCTCCGGCACCGGCTTGTTCAGCTGTGCGCCGAGTTCGAGGCGGCGCGGCAGGTCCGGATTCGCGATGAACAGTTTGCCCCATGCGATCGCATCGGCGTTGCCGCTCGCGAGCGTGTCCTGCGCGGATTCGAGCGTGAACTGCTCGTTCGCGATCAGCGGGCCGCCGAACGCTTCCTTCAGGCGCGGGCTCAGGTGGTCGCCCGAATACGATTCGCGCGTGAAGATGAACGCGATCTTGCGGCGGCCGAGCTCGCGTGCGACATAACCGAACGTCGCGGCCGGATCGGAATCGCCCATCGTGTGTGCGTCGCCGCGCGGGGCGAGGTGCACGCCGACACGGCCCGCGCCCCATACGTCGATCGCCGCGTCGACCACTTCGAGCAGCAGGCGCGCACGGTTCTCGATCGGGCCGCCGTAGGCGTCGGTGCGGTGGTTGGTGCTGTCCTGCAGGAACTGGTCGAGCAGGTAGCCGTTCGCGCCGTGAATCTCGACGCCGTCGAACCCGGCCTTCTTCGCGTTCTCCGCGCCTTTGCGGTATGCGGCGACGATGCCCGGAATTTCATCGAGTTCGAGCGCACGCGGCGTCACGTACGGACGTTGCGGGCGCACGAGGCTCACGTGGCCGTCCGGGGCGATCGCGCTCGGCGCGACCGGCAGGTCGCCGTCCAGGAACACCGGGTCGGAAATCCGGCCGACGTGCCACAGCTGCAGCACGATCCGGCCGCCGGCCGCGTGCACGGCCTGCGTGACGCGCTGCCAGCCTGCGACCTGCTCGTCGGACCAGATGCCGGGCGTGTCGGCGTAGCCGACGCCTTGCGGCGTGACCGAAGTCGCTTCGCTGATGATCAGGCCGGCCGATGCGCGCTCGGCGTAATAACGGGCCATCAGGTCGTTCGGCACACGCGTTTCGCCTGCGCGGGCGCGGGTGAGGGGCGCCATCACGACGCGGTTCGGCAGGGTCAGGTCGCCGAGGGTAACGGGGTCGAACAGGGTAGGCACGGAGATTACCTCTTCACGAAAGGCGGGATGGCTGCCGCGTCGTGCGCGGCGTGCGGCCCGCATGGCCTGGGTCAGAGTTCTCGGCGCACGGCGTCGAGAAATGCGTCGATGACGGCTTCGTTGCGCTGGAAGAACGCCCACTGGCCAATCCGTGTCGACGTCACGAGCCCCGCGCGCTGCAGCGTCGCGAGGTGCGCGGAAACGGTCGACTGCGACAGCCCGCAGCGCGCGTCGATCTGCCCGGCACAGACGCCGTGGTCGAACGGCAGCGTCTGCTCCGGGAAATGCGCGCCCGGCGTTTTCAGCCAGACGAGGATTTCCCGGCGCACGGGATTCGAAAGCGCTTTCAGGATCGCGTCGATGTCGAGTTCGGTCGGCATGGAAGGGCGTGGTGTTCAGTCGAAAAATCGGTGCGAACGAGTATCGTCGATGGGCGAATCATATATCGGAATAAGACGATATACGCGAAGCCACTGCCGAGAGTGGGGTTGATCGGCTCGGGAAGGACAAAAGAAGGTGCGCATCGCGTCAGGATGCGGCCCGATTTTCACGGCGCCGTCGCACGATTTTCTTCCGCGATCGCGCGGCGTCATCGCGGAAAGTATTTGAAAACTTCAACTAAATATCTATACTTCGACGCAGTGCCGGATGCGTGCTGCGCATCGCCTGTCGGCCGATGTCCCAAGGAGCGCGCACATGTCCACCGGTTCGTCCCCCGGATTTCTCACCTTCAGGCTCGATCTTGCGAGCGTGCTGCTGAGCACGCGCGCGAACGAGATCTACCGGGAGCGGTGGAGCCTCGACGTGCGTGCGCTGCGCGTGCTGCGGCTCATCTGCTCGGAAGCGGGCATCACGCCGACACGCGTGTCGCAGCGCTCGCTGGTCGAGAAGACGCTGCTGTCCAAGACGCTCGCCGAACTGGAAGCGCGCGGGCTGATTGCCCGCGAGACGCATGCACGGGATCGGCGCAGCGTCACGTTGCGCGGCACGCCCGAAGGTATCGAGGTCGCGCAATCGTCCGCGCAGGTCGGCGAGGCGCTCGAGGACACGCTCGTCGCCGCATTGACGGCGAGTGAACGCAAGACGCTCGACCGCTTGCTTGAAAAGCTGTCGGCCAGCCTGATCGACAACGCGACTTGACCGCTGCGAACGCAGTCGCGCCACACTCACCCCTCAACGTCCCGGAGCCGCTCATGACGCAACTGATCGAGACGATCGCGCCTGCCATCGGTGCACTGCTGCCCGAGCTCGAAGCGATCTACAAGGATCTCCACGAGCATCCCGAGCTGTCGATGCAGGAGTTTCGCACCGCGAAGATCGTCGCCGATTACGTGGAAGCGCTCGGCTACGACGTCACGCGGGAAGTGGGGGTAACCGGCGTGGTGGCGATCCTGCGCAACGGAGCCGGCCCGACGGTGATGCTGCGAGCGGACATGGACGCGCTGCCGATGGCCGAAGCCACCGGCCTGCCGTACGCGAGCAAGGTGGTGGCGAACGACGACGAGGGCGTGCAGGTCGGCGTCGCGCATAGCTGCGGTCACGACATGCACGTGACCTGGTTGCTGGGCGTCGCGCGGCTGATGGCCGAATATCGCGGCGCATGGGCAGGCACGCTGATGGCCGTGTTCCAGCCGGGCGAGGAGGTGGGGCGAGGCGCACGGAGCATGGTCGACGACGGCATGCTGACGCGCTTTCCGAAGCCCGACGTGATTCTCGGTCAGCACGTGATGGTCGGCGCGGCCGGGTCGGTGGGCTATCGAAGCGGCACGATCCTGTCGGCGGGCGACAGCCTGAAGGTCCGATTGTTCGGGCGTGGCTCGCACGGGTCGCAGCCGCAGACATCGATCGACCCCGTCATCATGGCCGCATCGACGACGCTGCGCCTGCAAACCATCGTGTCGCGCGAGATTTCGCCGCGTGACAGCGCGGTGCTGACCATCGGCAGCCTGCAGGCCGGCACCAAGGAAAACATCATTCCCGACGATGCGACGCTCAAGCTCAACATGCGCACCTACGACGAGGACGTGCGCGAGTACATGCTCGGCGCGATCCGCCGCATCTGCTGCGCCGAATGCATGGCGTCCAATGCGCCGCGTGAACCCGAATTCACGACGCTGTCGAGCTACCCGCTGACCGTCAACGACGATGCGACCACCGCGCGGTTGCGCACGGCCTTCGAAGCGCATTTCGGTGACCGTGCATACGAGACGAAGCCGGCGGCGGCCAGCGAGGATTTCAGTGTGTTCGGCCGCGAATGGGGGGTGCCGTACGCATTCTGGTTCATCGGCGGAACCGATCGCCAGGTGTTCGAGAAAGCGCGTGCCGAGAAAAAGATCAACGAGATTCCGAGCAATCATTCGCCACGCTTCGCCCCGGTGATCGATCCGACGCTGCGTGCCGGTCTCGAAGCGATGCTGTGCGCGGCGGGGGCGTGGCTCGGGCTCGGCGCGGCCGCCGCCGAATCGACGAGCGAAGCAGCGTGAGCCTCGGATGGAGCGCCGAAGTCGGCGCGCACGTGAATGCCCATACCGCATACCGGACGCTCGACCTGATCGGCACGTTCGCATTCGCGATCTCCGGCGCCGTTGCGGCCCGACAGAGGCGGCTCGACCTGCTCGGCATTCTCGTCGTCACTTTCATCGTCGCGTGCGGCGGCGGGATCATGCGCGACGTGTGCATCGGTGCGACGCCGCCTGCGGGGCTATCCGACTGGGCCTACATGGCGGTGACGGCGCTTGCGGCGCTGCTCGTGCTCGTCGCGTATCCGACGGTTCGCCGGCTGCGTCATCCGGTGCTGTTCTTCGACGCGATCGGGCTGGGCCTGTTCGCCGTCGCGGGCGCCCAGAAGGCATGGGTCTGGACGCAAAGTGCGGAGACCGCGATCGTGCTCGGGATGGTCAGTGCGGTCGGCGGGGGCGTGTTGCGCGACATGCTTCTGTCTCGCGTACCCGCGATCCTGGAGCGCGAGATCTACGCATCGGCGGCGCTGCTGGGTGCGGCGCTGCAGATCGGGCTCGTGTCGATCGATGCGTCGACGGTCTGGACGCCGTGGGTCGCGACGACCGCCTGCGTTCTGTTACGGCTTGCATCGCTGCAGTTCGGATGGCGTCTGCCGGCGTTTCGCGCGCCAGAAGCCGGGCGGAACACGCGCGTGCGAGCGCGGGAGGCCGAAGACGGCCGACACGACGGGATGGATCGCTGAGCCGGCTTTTCAGGCGGTTTCCTGCTCGCGCGGGTTCACGTGCGCCATGTGTTCCCGTACTGCGCAAACAACCACCGACGCATCGCGTCGAGCGCTTCCGAATGCGCATTGGCTTGCGGAAACACGACGTAAAACCCGAGCGACATCGGAAACGAAAAATCGAACACGCGCCGCAGCCGGCCTTCCGCGATATCGCGCTCGACGAGCGGTTCGCTGGTCAGCGCGATGCCCTGGCCGGCGACCGCGGCATCGATCGCGAGCAGCGACTGGCTGAAGCGCGGCCCTTTCGTCGGATCGGCCCGACCGTTGCCGCCGAGCTTGTCGATGAACTCGGGCCACAGATCGTGCGCGTCGTGCAACAGCGCATGCCTCGACAAGTCCGCGGGTACGCGGATCGGCGGCCCGTTGTCGAGCAGTGTCGGGCTGGCGACCGCGAAGATGTCGAGCGCAAACAGCAGTTGCGCGGCCAGGCCAGCCGGAAACGGCGGCTTGCTCAGTCGAATCGCGATGTCGACGCCATCGGCCCGGAACGACGCCAGCCTTTCATCGGCGATCACGCGCACCTCGATGTCCGGATGCAGGCGGCTGAAGTCCGACAGGCGCGGAATCAGCCACTTCGACGCGAACGACGGCGTCGTGCTGACCGCCAGAACCGTGGGGCGCTGGCTGAGGGCTTCCGTTGCGTCAGAGAGGATCTGCAGCGCGCGCTGGACCGACGAAAAATACTCGAGCCCTTCGCGCGTCAGCGCCAGCCCCCGGGGCAGCCGCCGGAACAGCTGGGCTTCCACGACGTCCTCCAGATGCCTGACCTGCTGCGCAACCGCGCCCTGGGTCACGCCGAGTTCGTCGGCGGCCAGCCGGAAATTGAGGTGCCGTGCGGCGGCGTCGAACGCGCGGAGCGCATTGAGCGGCGGCAACCGGCGGGTACGCGAAAGGGCCTTCATACAGTAGAAAATCTACAGAGTGACTGGAGAAATCATCGTTCGACAAACCGATTATAGAGTCCTAGAGTGCGGCTATCGACGATGCCCGGCGGCGCCGGGCCGACCCATTCAGGAGATCGGCATGACTGTAGATAAAGTAGCGTTGGTGACGGCCGCGGGCAAGGGCATGGGCGCCGCGATCGCGCGCGAACTGGCGAGCACCGGTTATCGCGTCGCGCTGATGTCGCCGTCCGGCAGCGCCGTCGCGCTCGCGAAGGAACTCGGCGGGTTCGGCATCGCGGGCTCCGTCACCGAAGACGCCGACATCGAGCGGTTCGTGAACGAGACGCTCGCGAAGTACGGCCGCATCGACGCGGTCGTCAACAACACCGGGCATCCGCCGAAGGGCGACTTGCTCGCCATCGACGACGACAAGTGGCACGAAGGGCTCGACCTGATCGTGCTCAACGTCGCGCGCGTGCTGCGCCGCGTGACGCCGGTCTTCCTGAAGCAGGGCGGCGGCGCGGTGGTCAATATCTCGAGCTTCGCGGCCGACGCGCCCGAACAGGCGGTGCCGGTGTCGTCCGCGCTGCGGGCGGCGCTCAGTGCGTTCACGCGCCTGTACGCCGACCGGTACGCGAAGGACAACATCCGCATCAATTCGGTGCTGCCGGGCTTCATCGACAGCTGGCCGGAGACGCCCGACATCGTTGCCCGGATTCCGGTCGGCCGCTTCGGCAAGACGCGGGAGATCGCGCAGACCGTGGCGTTCCTGCTGTCGGAAGGCGCGGGCTACATCACCGGGCAGAACATTCGCGTCGACGGCGGCATCGTCCGCGCGCTGTAAGCCGGCTCGGGGCGGGCAGCGCGACGCGCATGCGCGCGCCGGCGCGTCGTCGGGCCAAGCGAATGCCCCCGGCCCACGCCGGGTCAGTTGTGCCGCTCGCCGATCCAGTTCTCTTCCGGGCTCCAGACGCTGAGCCCCTCCGTCGGGTCCATCGGCAATTCCCACGGGCGCGCGGCGATCGCCTGCATCGTCGCGTCGAACCCGGCCTGCCGGCGCGCCGCGATGCCGTCCGGCGTGAAATCGATGTCCTTCCATTGATCGTCGCCGTCGAGCCGCGGCGCCGCGAGCTTGATCACGTGCATCGTCGTCTGGCAGCCCCACGCGGCGAGCGCCTGCACGTCGGCCGACGTGCGTTCCGCTTCCGGCAGCCGCGTGACCAGTTCCTGGATCACGTGGCGCAGCCGGTGAATCTGCTGTTGCCGCGCGATGTTGCTGTCCGTGCGGCTCGCGAACTGGATGTCCTTCTGCCGCTCCGACACCTGCCAGATGCTCTGCGGCTCGGGCCCGACCGGATTCCACATCTGCACCGAGAAGATGATCGAGCTGCGGCGCGGCGCATCGTCCAGCACGACCTCGACCGGCGTATTCGAATAGATGCCGCCATCCCAGTAGGGCACGCCGTCGATCCGCACGGCCGGGAACGCGGGCGGCAGTGCGCCCGAACTCATGATGTGGTCGAGGTCGAGCGCCTGGTCGCGCGAATCGAAGTAGCGCATCGTGCCGGTACATGCATCGACGGCACCGACGGTCAGCCGCGGCCGCCGCGCGTTCAGCAGATCGAGGTCGACAAGCGCGGCGAGCGTGTCGCGCAGCGGCTCGACCACGTAGTACGACGCATGCTCGACGCCGACCCGCGCAAGCGGCCCGAGCCACGCGGCCGGGTTCGGCCGGAAGAAACCTGGCAGGCCCGCGCCGATCACGGCAAGTTCGGCGCCGATCTTGTCCCAGCTCGTCGGGAAACCCGGCACGTTCACGGCGCTGCGTTCGGTGACGTGGCGCCAGAATTCGGCCATCCGCCGCGCGCGCTGGCCGGGTGCGTTGCCGGCGATCAGCGCCGCGTTGATCGCGCCGATCGAGGTGCCGATGATCCAGTCGGGCTGGATGCCCGCCGCGTCCATCGCCTCGAACACGCCGAGCTGGTACGCGCCGAGTGCGCCGCCGCCCTGAAGCACGAGCACCACCTGGCCCGGCAGTGTCGGATGTGCGGGTTGACTTGCCGTCATCGCTTTCCTCGCGGTCGGTGACGGCCGGCGGGTTCCGGCCGGTTGGAACCAGTGTAGGCGATCGCCGGCCTGCGCTTCGCGTGTCGTGCGGCGCGCCGCGTCATTCCACGGTAATGGTCTCCTTCATGTACGGATGAATCCCGCAGAACACCTTGTACACGCCCGGCTTGTCGAAGCGAAATGAGTAGGTCTCGTCCTGGTCGAGCGCACTCGAATGGAAGATGCCCGCGTCGTTGACGACCGTATGCGGTTCCGCGTCGAGGTTCTTCCACGTGATCGTCGTCCCGGCCTTGACCGTGGTCGACATCGGCGAAAACATGAAATTGTGGATCGTCACGAGCGGGCCGGCCGGGGTTTGCGCGAACGCGGCGGGTACCGTGCCGGCGGCGGCCGCGCACAGGAGCGCTGCCGGCAGCATCGAGGGCTTGAAGAGGGGCATGGCGGTCTCCTTGCTTGTCGGGATCGGGGAATCAGGCGAGCGTGGCGTCGTGCAGCGACGCCGTCACGGGATGGCCCGCGAAATCGACGGTCGTCACGCCGAGCATCGCGGGCAGCCGCTCGCGCGGCACCGTGAGCGGCACCGGGCCCGGGCCGTTGCCGGCCGTCGGCTGCGGGAACGCGGTGGAGCGGGCGGTGTGGAACGTCACGTTGCCCTCGACCTTCGACACGATCTGGTGGATGTGCCCGTTCAGCACGGTGACCGAGCCGAAGCGGCGCAGCAGCGCCATCGTCTGCGGCGCGTCGCCGGTGCCCCAGCCCCACGGCTCGTAGAGGGTCCACATCGGCATGTGCGAGAACACGACGATCGGCGTGCTCGACGACTGCCCCTTCAGATCCTGCGCGAGCCACGCGAGCTGCTCGTCGCCGAAGCTGCCGAGCCCGTTCGGCTTGAAGTGCATCACGTTGACGAGCGCGACGAAGTGCACGCCCGCGTGATCGAAGCTGTAGTAGCCGCGGTTGTCCGACGCCTTGCCGAACCGGCTGAAGTATTCGGCGCCCGACCCGTCGGTCACGTCGTGCTCGCCGGGCACCGTATGCAGTTCCGGCACGCGCAGCCCGGACAGCAGCTGCGACGCGTGGTCGAATTCCGCGGCCTTGGACAGATGCGTGATGTCGCCGGTGTGGATCGCGAACGCGGGCGCGGCGGGCATCGCGTTGACGAGTTCGATGGTCTGCCGCAGCGTGGCCGCGACGTCGGGATTCGCATCCTTGTTGAAGCCGATGTGCGTATCGCTGATCTGCACGAACAGCGGCCGGCCCGCGTTCGCGGGGAGTGCGGTGCCGCTTTGCGCGAACGCGAGATCGAACGGCGCGAGGATGCCGCCCGACAGCGTAAACAGCGTGCCGAGGCCGCCGAACGCCATGCATTGCAGGGCCTTGCGGCGCGACGGGCGGGCAGGAGTCGAGGAAGACATGGGGAAACCTCGCAATCGTATGACGGAACCGGACGGCCGGATCGTCCTGGAATAAGCCGGCGCCTTCGCCTGCCATACCGCTGCGGCGGCGGATTTATTCCCGCGTGTCACGCGGCCGGTCGCCGTTGCTCGCGGCTTGCGGGGCGATGACGGATCGCTGACGGATGGCTTGTCAATGTCCTGTAAGTGACACGACACATTTGCGTCATGCCCACCCGATAGCCTTCGACACCGAATCACCTGTCCGGAGCCCCTCATGCCGAATCTCGCGGCAACGGAAACCCGCGGCGCGGCCAGCCGTCGCGTGCGCACCATCGGCCTCGCGCTGCCTTGTCCGGTTGCCGGCGATCGTCCGTCCGACTCCCCGGCGCCTGTTTCGAGCCGCATCCGCTGACGCGCCCGCCTGCCGCGCGGTACGCGGCCGGCCCCATCGATTTTCAATTCGACCAAGACGCTAGCGATGGATATCCGCTTCTTCGACCCGAACCGCACCGCCAACGCGTCCGCGTGGCGCGTGCTCCCCAACCGCTGGGACGCGGTCGCGTTTCCGCTGATCATCGGCATGCTCGCGATGGCGATCGTCGGCTTCCATGAAACGATGGCGCCGATCGCCACCCTGCAAACGCAGAAGATCACGCTCGATCCGTCGAACCTGCCCGAATACGCGTTGCGCACCACGCTGCGCATGCTCGCCGCGATGGTCGCGTCGCTCGTGTTCACGCTCGTGTACGGCACGCTCGCCGCGAAAAGCCGCCGCGCGGGCATGGTGCTGATCCCGATCCTCGACATCCTGCAGTCGGTGCCGGTGCTCGGCTATATCTCGTTTACGGTCACGTTCTTCCTCGCGCTGTTCCCGGGCCGCGTGCTCGGTGCCGAGCTCGCGGCGATCTTCGCGATCTTCACGAGCCAGGCGTGGAACATGACGTTCAGCTTCTACCAGTCGCTGCGCACGGTACCGCGCGATCTGGACGAAGTGTCGCGCGGCTTCCACCTGACGTCGTGGCAACGCTTCTGGAAGCTCGAGGTGCCGTTCTCGATGCCGGGGCTGATCTGGAACATGATGATGTCGATGTCGGGCGGCTGGTTCTTCGTCGTCGCGTCGGAAGCCATCACCGTCGGCAACCAGACGATCACGCTGCCGGGGATCGGCGCGTATCT
>NZ_JBQEON010000056.1:0-33416 GCF_052045245.1 Burkholderia sp. 22313 | reverse complement strand
GGCCGAGCGCAAGGAATGCGACGAAGCGAATACTCGACGTATTCGCGAGGCGCATGACGCCGCGATCGGCCCTTCTGGGGGCCAGCCCCACGAATGATTTTCTTCCAAACAGGGGAACGTGCCTTTCCGCCCGCATTGCGGCGTCGTTCGTCGTTGCAATAGCTACGGCTATTGCGCCTCCTCTCTCCTTGCCCTGCGGGCGGAAAGGCACGTTCGCAAGCCCGTTATTAGCGTGAACAGGCCCTAGAGCCCTCCCTCCATTTCCCCCTTCCATTAGGACAAATCCTCACGTCCGAACGCGCGGAACCGTCTATGATCGTTACATCATTCAATGACACATTAAATGCTGACTGAATAACCCGCGACGGCGACGCCGGCCGCCTCATTCCGGATCAGCGCCCACCCCTGGAGACGCATCATGGCCGACCACCCGCTGCCGGAAGTCCACCTCGACGAGCTGCCGCAATTCCGCGCGGTCCAGCAGCTTGCCTACCGCTGCGTCGAGACCGTCGGCGCGATGCTCTACCCCGGCATCACCGAGAAGGAAGCCGCGCGCCTGCTGACCGAATGGCTGCAGGACAACGGCGTGCACGACTGGCTGCACAAGCCGTTCGCGTGGTTCGGCGACCGCACCGCATTCGAAGGCTTCTCCGGCCTCAAACACCTGGGCGGCTTCAACCTCGCGTTCTTCCCGAGCAACCGCCAGCTCGAAACCGACATGCCCGTGATCCTCGACGTCGCGCCCGTGCTCGACGGCGTCGTCGCGGACGTCGGCTATGCGCACTGCCTCGGCCACAACCCGATCCTCGAGCAGTTGCAGGACGACCTGATGGACCACCGCGACCTGATCGTGCAGCTCGTGAAGGCGCGCCGTCCGATGGCCGAAGTCGCGCAGGCGGTCGACGCGCTGTGCCGCCGCCAGGGCGTCGAGCCGCGCCACAAGGCCTATCCGTTCAAGGTGCTCGCGCATCGCGTCGCAAGGATCCACAAGCTGTCGAAGCCGCGCTTCGTCGCGCGCTTCGGGCTGAACGCGACGCGCAACCTGCTGCTCGATCAGGGCCGCGCGGCGAAGCAGCAGGGCTGGTCGCCGCTGTGGTCGATCGACCGCCGCTCCGAACACGCGCCCGTGCCGGGCCTGTGGGCCGTCGAGCCGCATCTCGGCTTCGCCGGCGTCGGCGCCAAATTCGAGGAACTGCTGGTGATCACCGACGACGACGCGTACTGGCTCGACGACGACCTGCCGCACGTGCGCCGCTGGCAGCGCCGCCAGGCCGAACGCACGCCGGCCGTCGCGCACGTGCCGGCCGCCGCCTGACGCGCACCGCGTCGCGCCTTCCTCCCGAATCCCAGAACGACGGACTCACGATGCAGCCTCTTTCCGACGAAGCGCCGCTGGCCCTGTTCGAATCGGTTCACAGCGAGACGGCCGTCGCCTCCGGCGACCTGACGCTCGCGGTCAGGACCTGGGGCGACCCGGCCCGCTCGCCGGTCGTGCTCGTGCACGGCTACCCCGACGACAGCAGCGTCTGGCAGCAAGTCGCGCCGCTGCTCGCGCGCAAGCACTACGTGATCGCGTACGACGTGCGCGGCGCGGGCCTGTCCGGCGCACCGAAGCGCACGGCCGACTACCACCTCGCGAAGCTGACCGACGACTTCGTCGCCGTGATCGACACGCTCTGCCCCGGCCGCGCGGTGCACCTGATCGCGCACGACTGGGGCTCGATCCAGGGCTGGGAATTCGTCACGGATCCGCGCCTCGCCGGCCGCATCGCGTCGTACACGTCGTGCTCGGGGCCGTGCCTCGACCACGTCGGCTTCTGGCTGCGCGAACGCGTGCTGCGCCCGACGCCCGCGTCGCTGGCCAGGCTCGGCGGCCAGCTCGTGCGCTCGTGGTACGTGGTCCTGTTCCACCTGCCGTTCGTCCCCGAACTCGGCTGGCGGCTGTGGCTCGGCCGCGCGTGGCCGGGCCTGCTGCGCCGGGTCGAGAAAACGCCGGCGGCCGCGCGCGCGACGCAGGCCGACGACGGCGCGCGCGGCGTGCGCCTCTATCGCGCGAACTTCATCCGCTGCCTGTTCGCGCCGCGCGAGCGCTACGCGCACGCACCGGTGCAGACGATCGTGCCGCTCGGCGACAAGTACGTGAGCCCGGCGCTGTCCGAGAACCTGTCGCGCTGGGTGCCGCAGTACTACCGCCGCGAAGTCGCGGCCGGCCACTGGCTGCCGCTCGCCGATCCCGCGCGCTTCGCGGGCCTCGCCGAACAACTGATCGATTCGGTCGAATCGGGCGACGAGCCGCCCGCGCTCGCAAACGCGCGCCGCCGCGCCACCAGCGGCCGCTTCAGCGGCAAGGTCGCGGTCGTCACCGGCGCGGGCAGCGGCATCGGCCGCTGCGCGGCGCTCGCCTTCGCTCGCGAAGGCGCGACGGTCGTCGCGTGCGACATCGATCTCCCGAGTGCCGAGCGCACCGCGCTGCTGCTCGGGCTGACCGGCGCGACCGCGCATGCGAAACGCGTGGACGTCGGCTCCGCCGACGAGATGGAAGCGCTCGCGACCTGGGTCGGCAATGCCCTCGGCGGCGCGGACGTCGTGATCAACAACGCGGGCATCGGCATGGCCGGCGGCATTCTGGACACGAGCGCACGACACTGGGAGCGCATCCTGCACGTGAACCTGTGGGGCGTGATCCACGGCTCGCGCCTGTTCGCGCAGCAGATGGTCGCGCGCGGCACCGGCGGCCACATCGTCAACACCGCGTCGGCCGCCGCGTTCGGGCCGTCGCGCGACCTGCCCGCGTATGCGACGACGAAGGCCGTCGTGCTGATGCTCAGCGAATGCATGCGCGCGGAACTTGCCGGGCAAGGCATCGGCGTGACGGCCGTGTGCCCGGGTTTCGCGGAAACGGGAATCATGGCGTCGACGCAATACGCAGGCGCCAACGCCCAGGACGAGGCACGGCTGCGCAAACGCGCGACGCGGCTGTACCAGATGCGCGGCCTGAAGCCGGAAACCGTCGCGCAGGCGATGGTCGACGGCGTGCTGCGCAACCGGCCGGTCGTGGCCGTGGGTGCCGAGGCGCATGCCATGCGCTTCGTCGGCCGCTTCATGCCGTGGCTCGGCCGGCTGCTCGCCCGCATCAGCATGGCATCGCATTGACGGCGCGGCGCGCCGCACAGGAACGGAGACACAGATGACCGCTACCGCCGAATATCACAAGATCAAGGCCCGGCACGTGAAGTTCGACTTCAGCGACACGCCGATCACCTGGGTGCCGGACGACCCGGGCAGCACGCACATCATCAACACGCTGAACCTGCTGTTCCCGGAAGGCGAGCTGTGGTTCTGCCGCGTGTACAACAAGGCGCTGCCGCACATCACCGATGCGCGCCTGCACGACGAAGCCGAAGGCTTCCTGCGCCAGGAAGCCGTGCATTCGCGCTCGCACGGCGGCGTGCTCAAGCACTACTACGACCGGCACGGGATCGACACGAAACCGTTCACGCAGAAGCTGAACTGGCTGTTCACGCGCGTGCTGGGCGACGCGCCGTTCGGGCTGAAGATCGGCCACACGCGCTTCTGGCTGCGGCAGCAGCTCGCGGTGATCGCGTCGCTCGAACATTTCTTCGGCTATCTCGGCAACTGGGTGCTCAACGCGCACGGGCTCGACGAAGGCCGGGCCGACCCGACGATGGTCGACCTGCTGCGCTGGCACGGCGCGGAGGAAGTCGAGCACCGGACCGTCGCGTTCGACATCTACAACCACATGGGCGGCAACTATCCGGAGCGCTGCGTGCACATGGCGTTCGTGATCGTGCTGCTGCTGTACTTCATCACGACCGGCGCGAAGTTCATGTACCGGCGCGACCCGGCCGCCGGCCGCTACCCCGGTTTCGCGCTCGCGTGGTGGAAGGGTTCGCGGCGTGGCCATCTGCCGTCGTTCTGGAAGGTGATCGGCGCGGCGCTGCGCTATTTCAAGCCGGGCTATACGCCGCACCACGAAGGCTCGACCGAGCAGGCGCTCGCGTATCTGGCGCGCTCGCCGGCCGCGCAGGCGGCCGCGCACGGCGGCAACTGGGGCACGACGAAGGGCGCGTGAGCGGCTGCTCGAGCGAGGCCGCCGGCGGATTTGTCACGGCCTCGGCGGGCGGCGCCCGCCGAAATGCGTACAATCGCGGCTTCATTTCCCGGAGGTGCCGCGATGGCCATGAAGAAAACCGATCTAGAAAAGAACAAGGCGCTCAAGCTGACGCACGCGCTGAAGCAGTCGAGCTCCGCGCGCTTCGGCAAGGGCGCCGACGAAGCGGCGAAGCTCGATCGCCGCGCGCAGCGCAAGCTCGACCAGGAACAGGGCCTCGTGCCGTTCGCGTGCAAGCTCAACGCCGACCTCGTCGAACAACTGAAGGCCCGTGCCGCCACGCATCCGAACGGGATGACGGGCCTGCTGTCCGAACTGCTCGTGAACGGCCTCGCACGGCGCGACGCGTGACGCGCCACGTATCTCGAAAATAGTCGTTGACAACGCCGCACGACATCGACAAACTCGTTCGCATGCCTACGTTCAAGCTCATCGCCATCGCGAATCATTGCCCGGTGAACATTCGAAAGAATGGATCACGGGAGGCGCTTGTGCGTTAGCATCCGAGCAGTACGCATGTCACACAAGGCCTCACCGGAAACGGATGAGGCCTTTTTGTTCTGGTGCGCGTCATCCGTCCGGCTCAACGAATGGAGCAGACGATGGACCAGGCAAGCCCGTTGTTCGACCGTCCCGATCGGCGCCGCGCCGGCGCGATCACGTTACCAACCGTCGTGATCCGCTTCGCGGTTGCGCCGCGCACGACCCTCACCTGGCGCGCGCCGAGCGATACGGAAATTCGTGCGCACGGCGCGCCGCTGTGGATCACGCGTCCGCCGAGCGTCGACGACTACTGGGTGCAACCGGGCGACGTGCTGCGCATCGCGCGCGGCGATCGCATCTGGCTCGGCACCGATGGCGACCGGCCGGCCGAAGCGTCGCTCACGACGGCCTATGTGCGGCGCGGCGAATGGTTCAGACGCACGCTCGCGCAAGTGCAACGTTTGCTCGTCGGACGATGGCGAAGAAGGGATTGACGATGCGCGAACCCGCGCGACGGGAGACCGGCACGCGCGCAATCACCGCATCGGGAAACGGACGCACCCGCGGCGCGACGCGTCGCAGGTGCGCATCGAATGGCGCGGCACGCACCTGCGTGCCGCGCGCGATCGCACGCCGTGCGCAACCGTTACATGCATCGCATGCATCAGGTGCTGGCGGCGAGACGCGGGCCCGTGCTGCGGGGCGTGGAATCGAGGTCGGGGCGTTGCGCCGCCTGCGAGGTCACCCACGGGTCGATGCCTTGCTTCTGCACCTCCTCGAGAAATGACACACGTGTGCGCCAGTAATCCGCTTGTAATTTCGCATCGATGACGCGCTGCTCGGCTGCGAACAGTTCCATACGCGCCGTCACGAGCATCGACGCAGCGGTTTTTTCCGGCGTCGGGGCGTGCCGCATCGCCCAACGGCTGATCCAGTTCAACATGCTGACCTCCGTGATTACGGACGAACCCGCATCGGGCAATCGCAATCGGTCGCGCCTGCCCGAATGCGCAACGACCGTCACCGCACTTCACCGCCTGGCCTGCACGGACTGCGACTTCCCCGCGTCGGCAACAACCGGCCGGCGTGTGTGCGCGGTGTATCTATCCTAGAAAGACTTGCCGGTTTACGCGATGACGTCTTGCAATCTTTTACACAGAAACCACAGTCGCGCCTGCATCGCGAAATGACAGTTGCGGACGGGACGGCTTCGGCGCACGATAGCCCGATATCTGAAACCGCCTGGCCTGACGAATGACCGCGGCACGCCGCCGCGCAGCCGCACGCGTCATGCTCGGTGCGTTCGCGCAGGCGTTGCGCCGGCCCTGCATTCATCCAGCATGCGGATGCTCCATGGCAGTCGCATGTCATCGCATGACATCGTCTCGGCCGCGCGCCGCGCATGCGTCATCCCGTTGCGTTCGCATCGACCGATACGGCCCGCCCCCCTCGAATCGAATGGAATCGCATGGAATCGAATCGTTTCCATCGTTTCCACCCGCCCGCTTCGTCCGAACCGGTAAAATGCGCGCCTTCGTCGCGCGACCGGCCTGTCCGACCGTTCGCGCGAACGCGGCCGATCGTGTCCCGCGACTATATCGCCCGCGCTATCCGCGCTATTACAATCCGCCGATAGACTGACAATAGTGGCTGGTTACAGTAGGCCGGCCTGGCGATGCCCTTACAACAATTCGGCCCAAACAACAAGCAACACGACAACCCGACCGGAGAAACGCCTTCATGGAATCCATCAAGCGGTATTTCGGCTTCGCTGAAGCCGGCACCGACTTCCGCACCGAAATACTCGCGGGCGTCACCACGTTCCTGACGATGGCCTACATCATCTTCGTCAACCCCGCGATCCTCGGCGACGCCGGCATGCCGAAGGAATCCGTGTTCGTCGCGACCTGCCTCGTCGCGGCGCTGGCGTCGCTCATCATGGGGCTGTACGCGAACTACCCGATCGCCTGCGCACCCGGCATGGGCCTGAACGCGTATTTCGCGTACACGGTCGTCAAGGGCATGGGCTTCACGTGGCAGGCCGCGCTCGGCGCGGTGTTCATCTCCGGCTGCCTGTTCCTGCTCGTCACGCTGTTCCGCGTGCGCGAAGCGATCGTCAACGGCATTCCGAAATCGCTGCGCATCTCGATCACCGCCGGCATCGGCCTGTTCCTCGGCATCATCTCGCTGAAGACGTCGGGCGTGATCGTCGGCAACCCGGCCACGCTCGTCACGCTCGGCGACCTGCACAAGCACGACACGATCCTCGCGATCATCGGCTTCTTCACGATCGTCACGCTCGACCACCTGCGCGTGCGCGGCGCGATCCTGATCGGCATCATCGGCGTCACGATCCTGTCGTTCTTCTTCGGCGACAACCAGTTCCACGGCGTGTTCTCCGCGCCCCCGTCGATCGACGCGACGCTGTTCAAGCTCGACATCCGCGCCGCGCTGTCGACCGGCATCATCAACGTGATCCTCGTGTTCTTCCTCGTCGAGCTGTTCGATGCGACCGGCACGCTGATGGGCGTCGCGAACCGCGCGGGCCTGCTCGTCGAAGGGAAGATGAACCGCCTGAACAAGGCGCTGCTCGCCGACAGCACCGCGATCGTCGCGGGCTCGGTGCTCGGCACGTCGTCGACCACCGCGTATATCGAAAGCGCGTCGGGCGTACAGGCCGGCGGCCGTACCGGCGTGACGGCGATCACCGTCGCCGTACTGTTCCTCGCGTGCCTGTTCATCGCGCCGCTCGCCGGTGTCGTGCCGGGCTATGCGACGGCACCCGCGCTGCTGTACGTGTCGTGCCTGATGCTGCGCGAGATGGCCGACGTGCCGTGGGACGATGCGACCGAAGCCGTGCCGGCCGCGCTGACCGCGCTGCTGATGCCGTTCACGTACTCGATCGCGAACGGCGTCGCATTCGGCTTCATCGCATACGGCGGCCTGAAGCTGCTGACGGGCCAGGCCCGCACGATCAAGCCGATCGTGTGGATCATCGCGGCCGTGTTCCTGTTCCGCTTCTTCTATCTCGGCAGCGAATGACGCTCGCGCGTCGATGCGCGGCACGATGCAACAACGCCACCTTCGGGTGGCGTTGTTGTTTCCCGGTCCGGTATGTGCGATGCGGCGATCGGGTTCAACGGAAACGATACGTGATCCGAAGCGATCGATCGCCTCGCGGGACAGGAGCGATGGCCGGTTAGAGCCGTGAGAGCCGGGAGAGCGGGGAAAGCCGGATACGTACGCACACGAACGTCCGCGCCGCGCATGCCCGCCGCTCGCCGCGTCAGACGTACCTATGACACGGGCGCCGGTATTCGGCGCCCGCTCCGTCGCTGCCCGGTCGTCCGGTTCAGCGCCAGTTCGCCTCGTAGAAGCGCACGTAGCCGCTGCGCAGCGTCACGCATTGCGCGCGCGTCTCGGACAGCAGCCGCCGGGCGGCCGCCTCGATACGCTCGCGATGCTGATCGTACGCACCGACCATGTCCTCGAAGCGCGGCGATGCCGCACCGAAATGATCCTCCAGCGCCTCGGCGGTGATCTGACATTGGACGCGCTCGCCATTGACCAGCGCCATGAATCCAAGCATCAGGTCGCGCCCCGAATATTCGGGCTTCTCATTCGTGAAATGAATCTGCATGGGAGCCGCCTATCGTCCGGTAGAAAGCAAATGACCGCGTCCGTCGTCCGCTACCGGCCGGACGAAAATGTACGCGGGCTCGCCGGCAGAGGCACGAACCACGGTGGTCATGGCGCGGACAATGCATGCCGGTTGCATTCCACTTTAGACGGTTTCGCGCAGGAGGCAAACTTTGCGACGTGCGTCGTTCCGACGCGCATTTCATCTGACCAGCGCGGCATCCGGCACCGTTTGCCGGACGGCGTCAGTGCGGATCGGTCGGCCAGATGTTCAGCGAGATCGCGGCGGTCGTGGCACCGACCGCAATCGCGGCCGCGCCGTATTGCACCGCTCGGGTCAGATCGAACAGCAGGCCGTGGATCGCGACGGCGATGCCGCCGAGCATGATGAAGGTGGCGATGGCCGCCAGCACGACTCTCAGTTCCGTCCGAACCATGATGCGTCTCCCGAACGGATGCATGTCGCGTCGCATGCATGTTGCGGTGCGGAACACGGCGCGTGCGTGCTCCATTTCCATCATTGCAGGCGGGCGCTTAAAAGCAAGGGGTTTTTGTACGCGGTCGCACAACGCGCGCGGCGCTTGTATGATGAGGCGATATCGAAGGCGGCGGGCCGCGGCGCGGATGCTGCGGTGCGGTGGGTCAAGGCGGCTCGACCGCGAAGCATGGGGCGCCGGCAAGCGCTAATGCGTCAACTCGGACCGACCGCGAAGCATGGGGTCTCGGTAAGCGCTAAGGCGCTAACTGGGGCCGACCGCGAAGCATGGGGTCTCAGTAACCGCTAAAGCGCTAACTGGGGCCGACAGGAGACAAGACATGCCTCAATCTTTCGTGCTGCCCGCCACCGCGGGCCGCATCGACCTGCTCGCGCAGGCGCATGCCCGTTCGACCGCGGTCGGCCTGCGCGCGCACGAGCGTCCCGATTTCGCGCCGCTGTCGCGACTCGCGCTGCGCGAACTGCTCGACACGAACCACGCACTGTTCGCGCACGCGCGCCCCGTGATGGAGAACCTCCACGCGCAGATCGCCGACACGCAAAGCCTCGTGCTGCTCACCGACGCCGACGGCGTGATCCTCCACAGCATCGGCGACGCCGACTTCATCGAGAAGGCCAACCGCGTCGCGCTGTGCACCGGCGTGTCGTGGGCCGAAGGCGCACGCGGCACCAACGCGATCGGCACCGCACTCGCGTCGGGCCAGGCCGTCGCCGTGCACGGCGCCGAACATTTCCTGCGCGCGAACCATATCCTCACCTGCTCGTGCGCGCCGATCGTCGACCCGTTCGGCCGCACGCTCGGCACGCTCGACGTGAGCGGCGATCCGCGCGGCTTCAGCCCCCATACGCTCGCGCTCGTGCGGATGTCCGCGCAGCTGATCGAGAACCACCTGTTCGCGAACCAGTGCGCGGAGGCGCTGCGGCTGCGCTTTCACGCACACGAGGACTGCGTCGACTCGCTGTTCGCCGGGCTCGTCGCATTCGGTCCCGACGGCGGGCTGATCGCCGCGAACCGCAGCGCACAATTCCAGCTCGGCGCAACCTTCAATACATTGCAGCATCAAGGCTGCGATGCGCTGTTCGGAATGCACTTCGGCCAGCTCGCGCAGCAGGCGGCCCGCGCGCCCGGCGCACCGTTCCGCCTCACGCTGTCGACCGGCGTGCGCGTGCTCGCACGCTGCGAATTCGCGGAAGCGCACAAGACGGCCGTCGCCGTCGCGCCGCCCGCCCCCGCTGCGTTGCGCACGCGCGCGCCGGATCCCGACGCGATCACGTTCGCGACGCTCGACACCGGCGATGCGCGGATGGCCGCCGTGCTCGAACGCGTCGCGAAGATCCGCGGGCGCGATCTGCCGTTGCTGATCCTCGGCCAGACCGGCACCGGCAAGGAATGGCTCGCACGGGCGCTGCACCAGGCGTCGCCGCGCGCGGACGGCCCGTTCGTCGCGGTCAACTGCGCGGCGCTGCCGGATTCGCTGATCGAGGCCGAATTGTTCGGCTATGAGGACGGTGCGTTCACCGGCGCGCGCAAACGCGGCAGCCCCGGCAAGATCGCGCAGGCCGACGGCGGCACGCTGTTTCTCGACGAAATCGGCGACATGCCGCTCGCGCAGCAGGTCAGGCTGATGCGCGTGCTGCAGGAGCGCGCGGTGATGCCGCTCGGCGGCGCACGCGCGGTGCCGGTCGACGTGCGCGTCGTCTGCGCGACCCACCGCGACCTGCGCGCGATGATCGCCGAAGGCACGTTCCGCGAAGACCTGTTCTACCGGATCAACGGGCTGGCGGTCACGCTGCCGGCGCTCGCCGCGCGCACCGACCTGCCCGCGCTGGTCGAGCGGATCCTCGCGCGGCTCGCGCGCAGCGAGCCGATGCCGACCCGCCTCGCGACCGACGTGCTCGAAGCGTTCATGCGGCACCGCTGGCCCGGCAACCTGCGGCAAATGACCAACGTGCTGCGCACGGCCGGCATGCTCGCCGAGGACGAAGCCGAAATCACGCTCGCGCACCTGCCCGATGATTTCTGGCTCGACTGCGGCGACGCGCCGACGGCCGAAGCCGCACCCGCCGACACGCGCGAAGCAACGACGCTGCAAAGCCACCAGGCCGCGGTGATCGACGCCGTGCTCGCGCGACACGGCGGCAACGTATCGGCCGCGGCGCGGGAGCTGGGGCTCGCGCGCAATACCGTGTACCGCTACCTGCGCCGGCACTGAGACGCTTCGGCCGGCCGCCCGACGGGCGCCGGCCGCACACGGCTTCGGGTATGCTTGGCGCTTGCCTTGCCTTGCCGCCGCCGCGCCGCCCGCCTCGACTCATGACCGATCCCGACCACCCGCCTCTCGTGCGCATCGAGCCGCTCGGCGCGACGTTCGACGCCCCCGATTCGCTGACGCTGCTCGAGGCCGCCGCGTTCGCCAACGTCAGGCTGCCGCGCTCGTGCCGCAACGGCACGTGCCGCAGCTGCCTGTGCAGGATTGTCAGCGGCAGCGTACGCTACACGATCGAATGGCCGGGGCTGAGCCGCGAGGAAAAGGCCGACGGCTATACGCTGCCGTGCGTGGCCGTCGCGACGTCGGATGTCGTGCTCGACGTGCCCGATGCGGCGATGATCGACTGAACGCGACGCGCGGCCGCGCGTCGCCCTGCAACGATGATGCTGCCTGGAGAGCGAAATGACCCAGTCAACCGATCGCATCGAGAAGCAAGCCGTGCTCGCCGCGCCGCTGCCGCGCGTGTGGGAAGCCATCAGCAATGCCGGCGAATTCGGCACCTGGTTCGGCGTGACCTTCGACGGCCCGTTCGTGGCCGGCCAGCCGCTGTTCGGCCGCATCACGCCGACGCGCGTCGACGACGACGTCGCCAAGGCGCAGGAGCCCTATGCGGGCGCCGTGTTCGAAATCGTCGTCGATCGCGTCGAGCCGAAGCAACTGTTCTCCTTTCGCTGGCACCCGTTCGCGATCAATCCGAACGTCGATTACACAACCGAGCCGATGACGCTCGTCACCTTCGCGCTCGAGGAGGCGAACGGCGGCACGCGGCTGACTGTCACCGAAACAGGTTTCGATCAGCTGATCGAGGCGCGTCGCGCCAAGGCGCACGAGATGAACGATCAGGGGTGGGCTGCACAGATGATGCTGATCACGAAGTATCTGGCGAAACACGCGTAAGCACACGTAAGCACGCGTAAGCGCGTCGCCCGCCCGCGACACGCGTCATTCCCGGTATGCACGCGCCCGCATGCCTGCGCTGCGGGCGCATGGCATAATCCGCTCCACCGTGATCCCTACGCCGCCGCGCATCGCATGCTGAGTCGTCGTCTCCGAAAGATCGTCAGTCTGATCGGGATGCTCGCCATCCTGATGACGACGCTCGCGCCGACGATCTCGCAGGCGCTGACGACGCAAGGCCGCGTCGACGCCCTGCTCGCCGGCTACTGCACGGCCGGGCCGGCTGGTGGCGACCACGCCGGCGATTCGTCGTCGAAGAGCCTGCAGGCCCATCTGCAGGCTTGCGGCTATTGCAACCTGCTTGCCCACTCCCCTGCGTTGCCCGCGCCCGAACTGACGTTCGCGGCCAGCATTCATCCTCTCCAGCATCGCGAAGCAACCCGCTTCGAAAGCCTGCGCCGCGCGCTGCCGCTCACGGCCGCGCAACCGCGCGCCCCACCGGCCGCGTCCTGATTCGTCGCCACCGCGCGTGATGCCGTAGCGCATCGCGCCGTCCGCACGCGCCACGCGCGTGCATGCCATGTCACGTTTCGAAGGACGACCCTGTCCGACCGTATTGCTTGCGGCATCGTGCCGTGCGTGCGCTCGCCTGCCTTCGGCGGTTGCACGTGCGCGAACGCGCGGCCGCTCGCCGAATGAATCGTTCTCCTTTCCATCCTCAATCGGACTATCCCGTCATGAAAACCACGGCTTTCCTCCGCGGCACGCTCGTCGCACTCGGCTTCGTCGTCGCGCAGGCCGCGCATGCGCACGCCCACCCGAAAACCCTCGAGCCGGCCGCCGACGCCACGTTGTCGAGCGCACCGCACGCGGTCACGATCGACTTCAGCGAAACGCTCGAACCCGCATTCAGTTCGATCGCCGTCACCGACAGCCACGGCCAGTCGGTCGACGACGGGAAATCCGCGGTGGACGCCGGCAACCGGAAGCGGATGCAGGTCGCGCTGGCGAACCTCGCGGCCGGCACGTACACGGTCGCGTGGATCGCCGTGGCGAGCGACGGCCATCGCACGCAAGGCCGCTACACGTTCACGGTGAAGTAACGCACACGATGCCCGCGAGGCGCTCTTCCCTATTCGATCAGGAAACCACTCGATGAAACGCTCGATTCCGACCAGCCTGCTGTTTGCGCTGCTGGCGCTGCAGGCCCCCGTCACCTTTGCGGCCGCGACCGTGCAGGCCGATGCGTGCTGGATCCGCACGATGCCGGCGACGGTGCCGTCGTCCGGCTACTTCACGCTGAAGAACGACGGCGACAAGCCCGCCACGCTCACGGGCATCGATACGCCCGCGTTCGCGATGGCGATGATTCACGAAACGCAGACGGCGGGCAGCACCGCGAAGATGGTCCACCTCGACGCGGTCGACGTGCCCGCGCATGGCACGCTGACGTTCAGGCCAAAAAGCTATCACGTGATGCTGGAGCAGCCGCGCCAGCCTGTCGCGCCCGGCGCGAAGGTGCCGTTCCGGCTGCATTTCGCCGATGGCTCGACCGTCTCCGTGACCTGCGACGCGAAGGCGCCGTCGTACGCCGGCCAGTAACGCCGCCTACGCAACGCCCCAGGGAGACGCACATGAGCAAGGAACGCTTGTCGCTGGCCGGCCTGATCGTCCGCTACCGGACACCGCTGAATGTCGCCGTGCTGATCGTCTGCGGGTCATGGGCGGGATGGATCGCCTGGATGACGCGGCCGGCCGCGGTCGATGCGTCGTCGTCGATCGCCGCATACTGCATGCGCGACGCGAGCTGACGCGAAACGTCGGGATGAGTCGCGCCGCCGTGGCATCATGCACGGATCATCCCGACCGCAGAACCCGCCTCCCGGAGCGCCGCATGTCCATTCAGACCTGGATGCTGTTTGCCGCAGCCTATCTCGCGACGACGCTGTCGCCGGGGCCCAACGTGCTGCTCGTCATCCGCAACGCGGTGCGCTACGGCACGCGCGGCACCGCCGCGACGATCGCGGGCAATCTCGTCGCGCAAGGCGTGGTGGTCATGCTGGTCGCGCTCGGCATCGGCGCGGCACTCGCCGCCATGCCGCCGCTGTTCGTCGCGATGAAGATCGTCGGCGCCGCGTATCTGATCTTTCTGGGCATCCGGCAACTGCGCGGCGACCGCAGCCGACGTTCGCCCGACGGCAACCCGGCGATTGTCGAGCCCCACCGCCGGAAGCTGTTCCGCGAAGCGCTGTTCGTGTCGGGCAGCAATCCGAAGACGATGATCTTCTTGTCGGCATTCATGCCGCAGTTCATCGCACACGATCGCCCGCTCGCGCTGCAATTCGTCGTGATGTACGCGACGATCGCCTGCACCGTCGTCGTCGTGCACAGCGTCTATTCGTTCGGTGTGCGCCGGCTTCATCGCGGCTTCGGTGTCGGCCCGTTCGTACGCGTGGCGAAGCGCGCCAGCGGATTGCTGTTCGTCGGACTGGGGATCAAGTTGCTGACCGCGCGGCAGGCGTAAGCGGCCGCACGGCGACGGCCGGCTGCCCGGCGCGGCGCCGTCAACGCACGTCAGGCGTTTGCCGCAGCCAGAACCGCCACGATCTCGCCGAACGACGGCCGCGCGTCGATCGCCTCGTTCAGACAGGCGGCGACCAGCGTTTCCAGTGCGTCCGAACCTTCCCGCGCACGCGGCTCGCACCTCGCCAGCAACTCGCCGAGCAGATAACCGAACGCCCGGACTTCCAGCCGTTCGAGCCGCGCAGCGTGCATGCGGTCGCTCACGTCGTACACCGATGCCGCCCCGAAATCGCCGAGCAGCGCGCCGCCCGCGCCGTCGTGCAGGATGTTGTGCGCATAGAGATCGCCGTGCATGATGCCGCGCGCATGCAGATGCGCGGCGACCGACGCGATGCCGAACGCGATCCGCGATGCGTCGCCCGGCGCGAACCGCGCATCGTCCGCATACACGTCACGCGTGCAGGACGCGAAGCTCGGCGGCCCGGCGAGGTTCGTCAGCGCCGGATCGACCAGTTCCATCACGAGGCCGTGCATGCCGTCCGGATGACCGTGCACCTTGCCGATCACCGGAATCATGTTCGGATGGCGCCCGGCGTGCAGGCAAGCGGCCATTTCGCAATCGGGCAGGCCGTCGCTCGTCACCGCGCCCTTGAACAGCTTGACCGCGACCGCTCGGGGCGCCTGACCCTCCGGCCGCCACTGCGCGCGGTAGATCACGCCCGATGCGCCTTCGCCGAGTTTCTGTTCGCAGGCAAGCGACGTCCAGTCGATATTCGCGACGCCCTGCTCGGCCGACGCCGCAGCTTCCGGTGCAGCGCCGAACGGATTGCCGGCGGACGCGAGCCACGCGAGGCGCGGCAGGCGCAGCAGCCACGCCGGCAGCGCATCGAGCCGGTTCGCCGACAGCCGCACCAGCTCCAGCGAACGGCACGCGGCCATGTCAGCCGGCAATGCCCGCAGCCGGTTGCCCGCGAGCATCAGCTTCTGCAAGCGCGAACAGTGGCCGATCCCGGCGGGCAGTGCGTCGATTTCGTTGTCGGTCAGGATCAGCCAGCGCAGCGCGCGCGGCAGCGAATCGCGCGGCACCGTGCGAATCCGGTTCGCCTTGAAGCCGATCATGTCGAGTTGCGCACACGTGCCAAGCACTTCCGGAAATTCGGTGAATTGATTGCCGGATGCGAACAGGATGCGCAGGCGATGCAGCCGCGACAGGTCGTCCGGCAGCGCGGACAGTGCATTGCCGGACAGGTCGAGCACTTCGAGCGTGTCCGCCAGGTCGAAGATTTCGCGCGGAAATTCGGTGAGCCCGCACGCGAGCTTGAGTTGCCGGGCACCCGACAGCTGGCCGGCCTGCAATTGTTCGAGGGTCGTCGTCACGGGGAGAAAGCGGGTTGCAATGGCGATCCTCATCGGATCGATCCGACGAATTTTACCGGGATCGCCTGCGCCGGCCCGACAATCGTGTCATGCCCCCTTCACAAACGCGCAATGTGACGCTAGAATTGCGCCCCTTGCAGTACCGAAGTGCCGACGTGGTGAAATTGGTAGACACGCTATCTTGAGGGGGTAGTGGCGAAAGCTGTGCGAGTTCGAGTCTCGCCGTCGGCACCAGATGCGGTTTTTTACCGTGTTTCGGAAATTTGCAAAAAACCGCGACAGCACATGGCTTCGCGGTTTTTTTGTTTCCGGGGCCGTCGATACGATCAGGTGGCGATTCGCAGCCGCCGGCGCGCGCCCGAATCCGCCACCGGACCGGCGTCAAGCCATCATCCGACCCACGACCTGATGTTCGCCCGCATCGCGCCGGCCGAGATTCCGTAACGATCGTGCAGCGTCGGCAATGCTCCCGCGGCGAGGTACGCGTCCGGCAGCCCGATCTGCCGGAACGGCGCAGCAACGCCAGCCGCAAGCAACGCAGTCGCCACCGCTTCGCCGAGCCCGCCGATCACCGTATGATTTTCGGCGACGATCACCATGCGCCCCTTGCGCGCCGCCTCGCGAACGATGGTCTCCGTATCCAGCGGCTTGATCGTCGGCACGTGCAGCACGGCGACGTCGATGCGGTCCGCTTCAAGTGCCTTCGCGACCTCGAGCGAACGCATCGTCATGATCCCGGACGAGACCAGCAGCACGTCGTTGCCGTCCCGCAGCAGCTTGGCCTTGCCGAGTTCGAAACGGTAGTCGTATTCGTCGAGCACGGCCGGCACGTTGCCGCGCAGCAGGCGGGCGTATACCGGGCCCTTGTGCGCGGCAATCGCCGGTACCATCTGCTCGATGTCCAGCGCATCGCACGGATCGATCACGGTCATGTTCGGCATTGCACGCATCAACGCCAGGTCCTCGGCCGCCTGGTGGCTCGGCCCGTAACCGGTCGTGAGGCCCGGCAATGCACATACCAGCTTCACATCGAGATTGTCCTCCGCGATCGCCTGATGGATGAAGTCGTACGCGCGACGCGTCGCGAATACCGCATAGGTCGTGACGAACGGCTGCGCGCCTTCGTGCGCGAACCCCGCGGCGGCCCCCATCAGCAGTTGCTCGGCCATCCCCATCTGATAGTAACGCTCGGGAAATGCCTTCGCGAAGACGTGCAGGTCGGTGTACTTGCCGAGATCGGCCGTCATGCCGATCACGTTGCCGTTCGTGCGCGCAAGCTTCGCGAGCGCATGGCCGAACGGCGCGGCGCGGGTCGCTTGCCCTTCGGCGGCGATGGACGCGATCATCGCGGAAGTCTTCAGGCGCGGCTTGTTGTCGACGGTACTCATGCGTGTCTCCCGGCTTCGAGTGCATCGAGCGCGAGTTGCCACTCGTGCGCATCGACGCGAATGAAATGGCTTTTCTCGCGTGCTTCGAGGAACGGTACGCCGCACCCCATCTTCGTGTCGCAGACGATGATGCGCGGTTTCGGCTCGTCATGCCGGCGCGCCTTGTCGAACGCGCGCTTCACCGCGCCGATGTCGTTGCCGTCCACCCGTTGCGTGTACCAGCCGAACGCTTCGAGCTTGTCGACCAGCGGCTCGAACGCCATGATCTGCGTCGACGGACCGTCGGCCTGCTGGTTGTTCACGTCGACGATCGCGATCAGGTTGTCGAGCTTCCAGTGCGCGGCGGACATCAACCCTTCCCAGATCGCGCCTTCGTCGAGCTCGCCGTCCGAGAAGAGCGTATAGACGAATGCCTCCGAGCCGTTGCGTTTGAGGCCGAGACAGCGGCCGACCGCGATCGTCAGGCCTTGTCCGAGCGAACCGCCTGACATCTCCATGCCGGGCGTGTAGCTCGCCATTCCGGACATCGGCAACCGGCTGTCGTCGCTGCCGTAGGTTTCGAGTTCGTCGGCCGGCAGGATGCCCGCCTCGAACAGCGCCGCGTACAGCGCGATCGCGTAGTGGCCGTTCGACAGCAGGAAGCGGTCGCGCCCTTCCCAGTCGGGATCGTCCGGGCGGTAGCGCATCGCGCCGAAGTACGCGACGGCCAGCACGTCGGCAATGTCGAGCGCCTGGCCGACGTAGCCCTGGCCCTGGACTTCACCCATCAGCACGGCGTTTCTGCGAATGCGGTACGCACGCTCGGCGAGCGAGACCGCTTCATGGACTGTTTCGGTATCCATCGATAACTCCAGTATTGGATCGGAAGGCATGCAGGTCGAATCAACGATTGACGGATCGCGGCACCAGGAACACCAGCAGCGCGCCGAACGTAATCGCAACGGAGATGAAGAGCAGCCCGGCGGTGGACTTGCCGGTCAGGTCGTTCAGCCAGCCGACGATCGCCGGGGAAAAGAATCCCGCGAGGTTCGCAAAGCAGTTGACCGCGGCGATGCCCGCTGCGGCCGACATCCCGCCCAGCAGCGCCGTCGGCAGCGACCAGAACTGCGACGACGACGCGAGAATGCCGGCGGACGCAATGCTCAGGCACACGATCGACGCGCCGACGCTGCCGAGCATCGGCAACGTCGCGAAGCCCGCCGCCGCGATCAGCATCGGCACCGCGAGATGGAAGCGGCGCTCGCGGCGGCGATCCGCGCTCATGCCGATCAGCGGCAATGCGACGATCGCGCACGCATACGGAATCGCGGTGAACAGCCCGACCCACAGCGGATCGGCGACACCGGCCTTGCGAATGATCGTCGGCAACCAGAACGTCAGGCCGTACTGCCCGAGCACGACGCAGAAATAGATCGCGGCCATCAGCCAGAGCCGGCGATCGGCGACGAACGCGCGGATCGACAGGTGAGCGGTCGTGTGCGCGGCATCGGCCGACACGTTGCGCGCGAGCAAGGCCTTTTCGGCATCGGTCAGCCATGTTGCGCGCTCGATGCCGTCGTCGAGATACAGCAGGATCGCGAAACCCAGCACGAACGAAGGCAGTGCTTCGAGCAGGAACAGCCACTTCCAGCCGGCCATCGACATCGTGCCGTGCAGCGCGTGCATGATCGCGCCGGACAGCGGTCCGCCGACGATCCCCGCGAGCGGAATCGCCATGAAGAACAGCGACAGCGCCTTCGCGCGACGCGCGGACGGGAACCAGTACGTGAGATACAGGATCACGCCCGGCGCAAAGCCCGCTTCGGCGACACCGAGCAGAAACCGCAGTGCGTAGAACGCGGTGGGCGACTTCACGAACACGAAGCTCGCGGAAATCACGGCCCACGTCAGCATGATGCGCGCGAGCCAGCGGCGCGCCCCGACGCGATGCAGGATCAGGTTGCTCGGCACTTCGAACAGAAAGTAGCCGAGGAAAAAGATGCCTGCGCCCATCCCGTACACGGTCTCGCTGAAACGCAGGTCGTTGAGCATCTGCAGTTTCGCGAATCCGACGTTGACCCGGTCGAGATAGGCACCGAGATAGCACAACATCAGGAACGGGATCAGCCGGCGCGCGACCTTTGCATAGGTAGCCGCTTCGAACGTCTGCGCATCGTCCCGTTGCAGCATCTCGCCGTGAACCGGCGGTGCGGGGTACTTTGCTCTCATGTGTGTCTCCTGCCATGGCCCCGGGTTGTCCCGGGTGCATGATGGGCGGCGCCGCGCGTGTCGCGGCGCCGTTTTCAGTGGATCAGCATCCCGCCGTTGACGTCGAGCGTGATGCCCGTCAGGTAGCTCGACAGGTCGCTCAGCAGGAACAGGCATGCATTGGCGACATCGGCGGCATCGCCGAGGCGGCCGAGCGGAATGCCCTTGATGATCTCCGCGCGCATGTCGGGCGACAGTTTGTCGCCGGTGATGTCGGTCTGGATCAGGCCCGGCGTGATCGAATTGATGCGGATATGGTCGCCGCCGAATTCACGCGCCATCGCCTTCGCGAGGCCGAGCACCCCGGCCTTCGCGGCGCTGTAATGCGGCCCGCCGAAGATGCCGCCGCCGCGCTGCGCGGACACCGACGACATGCAGACGATGCTGCCGCCGCGCTGCTCCTTCATTGCCGGCAGAACCGCTTGCGACATGTACAGCGTGCCGCGCAGGTTCACGTCGACGATCGCATCGAAATCGCGCCCGGAAATCTCCATCGTGCGCACGGGCTGCGTGATGCCGGCGTTGTTGACGAGGCCGTCGATGCGGCCGAAGCGCTCGAGCGTCGCGCGGGCTGCCGCCACGCATGCGTCGCGGTCGGTCACGTCGCATGCGAGCCCGAGGTGGCCCGGGCCGAGGTCGGCGGCGGCGCCCTCCGCGTCTTCGCGGCGCAGATCGAGAATGGCCACACGCGCGCCGTGGGCGGCCAGTGTGCGGGCCGTGGCCTTGCCGATCCCGCGCGGCGATGCGGCGCCGGTCACGATGATGGTCTTCTGGTCGAGCAACATCGGTCGTCTCCTGTGTTGATGTGTGTGTGCAGAGTGTCGGCTCGCCAGACACCCGCATCAACGCGGAAACGCTCAGCCATAGTTGAGAAAATTTCAGATGTCGCCGCGCCATGCCGTCCGTCGGGACATGCTGCGACGCACTATCGCGCTGGCCCGATGCGCGACGTTCAGCGCGCACACCCCTGCGTGGCCACCTCACGCTCGATCCATGCGAGGAAGCGCTTCACGCGCGGCAGCTCGGCGTTCTGCCGCGGGTAAACGAGGTGATGCGCGCCGACTTCGACCGCATGAGTGTGGTCGAACACCGGTACCAGCAGCCCTTCGCGAATCTTCACCGACGCGAGCATCAGGCTTTCGAGCGCGATGCCGAGGCCGAGCGCAGCCGTTTCGAGCGACATGTACGACCGGTCGAACGAAAAGTCGAACGTCTTCTGCGCGGCGAGCGGCACGCCCGTCCGGCCGAACCACTGCTTCCACTGGACCAGCGGCGTTTCGGAATAGATCAGACGATGAGCGAGCAGGTCTTCCGGCGCGTTCACCGGATGCCGTTCGAGGTACTGCGGCGATGCGAGCGGTGCGATGAACTCGCCGCGCACCGTCTTCACTTCGAGGTTATCCCAGTTGCCGTAGCCGTGGCGGACATCGATATCGTAGAAGCCGTTCGAGAACGATACGTTTTCGTATGAACACGCCAGATTCAGCTGGATGTCGCCGTTCGCTTCCTGAAACGACGACAGCCGCGGCAGCAGCCACATCAGCCCGAAGCTCGGGCTCGAATGCACGCGCAGGATATCGACCTCGGCGCGGCTCGATGCGCGCTCGGTGGCACGGCTGAGATCGGCGAGCGAGCCTGTGACATCCGCCAGGTACCGTTCTCCGGTGGGTGTGAGGACGAGGCCGCGTCCCGAGCGCTGGAACAACGGCTGACCGATCTGCGATTCGAGATTGCTGAGCTGGTGACTCACGGCCGACGCGGTCAGGCCCAGCTCTTCCGCCGCACGATTGACGCTTTTGGTCCGGGCCACGCTTTCGAATGCGATGATCGCCTTGAGCGGTGGGATGCGCATGTTGGAATCCGTTGAAGAGAGCGATTGGCCCGACAGGGCGACGGTAATATCGGAACATCGTCCGCGCAGCGACGGCTGCCGATCAAGGCGTCAATTCTAGAGCGCCGGCCAGCTCCGGTCGCGCTCGCATGTGTCGCAGCCTGCCCAACTTACGGTGCCGCGTTGATGCCGGACGATTGACGAAGGCTGCGCCGTTGCCCGGCGCGATGGCTTGCCGTCACAGCACCGGCAACACCGCCCGAATATGCTCCGCGAACGCCGCCGTCAGATGCGACGGCCGCTTTCGGTCGAACCTCAGCGTAATCCCCACCGCCGGCAACGGCGGCAACCCGCGATCGCCGGCGAGAATCGCCAGATCGACGGGCACCGCCGTCTGCGTCATCACCGCGAACGCCTGCCCTGAGCGCACCAGCGCGATCAGCCCCGCGAGGCTGCTGCTTGCATACGCGACGCGATAATCGCGCCCCGCGCGATCCAGTGCGTCGCACGCCGCGATGTAATCGAGCGTATCCGGATCGGAAAGCGCGAGCGGCAGCGGCTCGAACTGCGCGGCGTCCAGCCCCGGATAACCGATCCACACCAGTTGCTCGCGGCGGATGACATCGTCGGTCGCCCCGTCGTCCGGCAACGAAATCATCGCCAGATCAACGGCCCGCTTGTCGAGCTGCTCGAGCAACCGCGGCGTCGGCCCGCACACGACCTCGACGATCGCCTGCGGATGCTGGCTCGAAAACTGCCGCAGCAACGTCGGCAGGAACACGGCCGCGTAGTCGTCCGGACACCCGAACCGGATCGTGCCCGACAACCCCGTCCCGCACAGATCGGCCATCGCCTCGTCGTGCTGCCGCAGGATCCGCTGCGCATGCACGAGCAGCCGCTCGCCGGGATGCGTCAGCACCACGCCGCGGCCGGTGCGCTGGAACAGCGGCTGGTCGACGCATTCCTCGAGCCGCCGCATTTGCTGGCTGAGCGCGGACTGCGTGCGGCCGACCCGCGCCGCCGCGCGGCTGAGCGAGCGCACCTCGGCGATGACGACGAACGAGCGCAGCAGGTCGATTTCAAGCGAGCGTCCCAAGGTATTAGCTCCTTTTCTACCTTGCATAAGCACTATTCGTTTCCATAAAACCAGACCGGCACCTAGACTGCAAGCGGTCCTTGGCCCTTGTGTGGAGAAGCCCGATGTCCCTGAACGACGACGCAACCTTCTGGCACAACGCCAGGCAACACCTGATCCGCTACGGCGGCACGTTCGAGCCGATGATCATCGAGCGCGCGCAAGGCAGCTTCGTCTACGATGCGGACGGCCGCGCGATCCTCGATTTCACGTCGGGACAGATGAGCGCGGTGCTCGGGCACAGCCATCCGGAAATCGTCTCCGTCATCTCCGAATACGCCGGCAAGCTCGATCACCTGTTCAGCGGGATGTTGTCGCGTCCGGTCGTCGATCTCGCGACGCGCCTCGCCGACATCACGCCGCCGGGGCTCGATCGCGCGTTGCTGCTGAGCACCGGCGCGGAATCGAACGAAGCGGCGATCCGGATGGCGAAGCTCGTCACCGGCAAGTACGAGATCGTCGGCTTCGCGCAGTCGTGGCACGGGATGACGGGCGCGGCGGCCTCCGCGACGTACAGCGCCGGCCGCAAGGGCGTCGGCCCCGCCGCCGCCGGTTCGTTCGCGATTCCGGCGCCGTTCACGTACCGGCCGCGCTTCGAGCGCAACGGCACCTACGACTATCTCGCCGAACTCGACTACGCCTTCGACCTGATCGATCGCCAGTCGAGCGGCAACCTCGCCGCGTTCATCGCGGAGCCGATCCTCAGTTCGGGCGGGATCATCGAATTGCCGGAAGGCTACATGGCGGCGCTCAAGCGCAAGTGCGAGGCGCGCGGGATGCTGTTGATCCTCGACGAAGCGCAAACCGGCGTCGGCCGCACCGGCACGATGTTCGCGTGCCAGCGCGACGGCGTGACGCCGGACCTCCTCACGCTGTCGAAGACGCTCGGCGCCGGGCTGCCGCTCGCGGCCGTCGTCACGTCCGCGCAGATCGAGGAACGCGCGCACGAGCTCGGCTACCTGTTCTATACGACACACGTGTCGGACCCGCTGCCGGCCGCGGTCGGCCTGCGCGTGCTGGACGTAGTGCAGCGCGACGGCCTCGTGCAGCGTGCGAACGTGATGGGCGACCGGCTGCGGCGCGGGCTGCTCGACCTGATGGAGCGCTTCGACTGCATCGGCGACGTGCGCGGACGCGGGTTGCTGCTCGGCGTCGAAATCGTCAAGGATCGGCGAACGAAGGAACCGGCGGACGGGCTCGGCGCGAAGATCACGCGCGAGTGCATGAACCTCGGGCTCAGCATGAACATCGTGCAGTTGCCCGGGATGGGCGGCGTGTTCCGGATCGCGCCGCCGCTGACCGTCAGCGAAGCGGAGATCGATCTGGGGCTGTCGCTGCTGGAACAGGCGATCGGGCGCGCGCTGTAACGGAACACCGCGCGCAATGCCGCACGCAAACAGCGGGCCGCGCGATACGGGCGGGGCCCGGCATGCCGCGTCGCGCAGGTCGGAACCTAGTCATGCCGCCCGGCCCTAAACACGCTGCACAATTCGTCATGATTGTGCACGTCGAGCCGGCGATAGATCTTGCGAACATGATCGACGACCGTGCTCTCGCGCAACGCGAAGTCACGCGCGATCTCGCTGTGCGAACGGCCCAGCACGAGCTGCACGCAGAGTTCGCGTTGCCGCTCGGTCAGGCCGAGCGCAAAACCCAACCGTTCGACGGTCAGCCTGAGCGGCGGAAAGTGTTCGATATAGACGACGATCGCCGCATCGTGTTGCAACGCCGCGGCATCGGTACATCGATAGGCCCTGAAGCGGAAACGCCCCGCGTTATTGCGACGCTCGAGCGTGGCGGGCGGCGCCGGGTAGCCGAGCCAGATCCGCTTGAGGTTCGAGCGCAACGGCGCGAGCCAGTCCGGCAGGCGTTCGTGATGGAAGAACGCGAGCGGCTCACCGGTCGCGAGCGACAGCATCCGGATGCTATCCATGTTGTGCAGCAGGAGCCGGCCATCGGCGTCGACCACCACGATCGCGGACTCGCTGCATTCCGATTCGTGCAGCGTGGGCTGCACGGGCCGCGACAGCGCATGGGCAAGATGCCGTGCGACCGGTTCGATGTCGCGATGGTTCTGCTCCGAGAACGGACGACCGCCTGATGCGCGCGCCAGCAGCAGGCTGCCCCAGCCGCGCGTGCCGTCCGTCGCGGTCAGCTCGAGACAGTGGCGCATCGACACCGGCCGCCACAGGTCCGCGTACATCTCGCTCGACAGCAGTGCTTCGTCGTAGTGCGCGCTGTTGTCGAAACCGCGTCCGCGGCGCATCGCATCGGAAAACGTGACGCCCAGCACCGCTTGCCGCTCGGTATTGTGGATGTTCGCGAAATACGTCGGCAACAACGCGTACACCGTTTCGTTTTCGCTGCATACGTCCGACACGGCGTAGTGCTCGTCGGCATAGAAGAACATGCCCCAATCGGCACCGACGATGTGCCGGGCCGCCTCAATCACATGAGGAATGACGAGGTGCGGCTCGACGGCGAGCGAACACAGCCGACGAATATGACTCGCAAGCGCGACGTGCTTGTCAGACATGAAGGCGCTCCTCGACCATGCACCGGATTCGCGCGCGGGGCGGGACGACACGCTCGACTTCGCACGTTCCACGATCTCAGTCCAGTGTAGGCACTCCACATGACAACGACGACAATTACCCCCTTTCAAGAGGGCGCCAAAGCGGCACGCCGGTTCTATCATTTCGCCATTCCGCCGCAATTGCATGGGGAATGGCAGGCGGGGGCTCGGCGTTACGCGTGCGGGCGTGGACAGGCTCAGGCCGCGATGCCGGTGAGCGCATCGGCATCAGTCACGCACATGCGAAGCGTCGAAATACGCGGACGATCCGGATTCCGCGTCGGTCGCGTCGTTGATGTTGTTGCATCGCTTTTTCATGTGAGGTGCCACGATGAAGAGCATGTACCAGGCGGCACTGGCCGTCATCTGTGTGTTGGGTGCGTCGGGTCTCGCCCGGGGCCAGGACGCAGGCGCCACGGCGGCAAGCCCGCCATCCGACTCGGCGATCAGCGCGACGTCGATGGGCAGCATGCCCAGCGCCGGTACGCAAGCGGGGGCACCGGCCGGGCTCACGCGCGCGCAGGTCAAGGAGGAGTACCTGCGCATGCAGAAGTCGGGAGAACTCCGGCGGCTCAACGATCTATACGGCGGCGGCCAGTAGCGGGAAGGGTCCGGTCCGGCTCGGCATGGTCGCTCGTGTATCGGTTGGGAGAGCGACGGCGCGACCAGGGTTGGCCCACGACTGGACAGCAAGGAAAGGCACGCCCGGATGTCGCCAAATTGGCTACGATGGAAGCCGAATCGGCTACACCATCCCCGCAGACCGCCGGCCCATTGCAGGCCGGCGGCTTTTCCTTCATCAACCGCCGAGATACGCCTGCTTGATCCGGTCGTTCGCGAGCAGGTTCGCGCCCGTGTCGGCCAGCACCACGCGCCCCGTTTCGAGCACGTAGCCGCGATCGGCCACACCCAGCGCCTTGTTCGCGTTCTGCTCGACCAGGAACACCGTGACGCCCTCGTCACGAATCGTCCGGATGATGTCGAAGATCTGCGCGATCACGAGCGGCGCGAGACCGAGCGTCGGCTCGTCGAGCAGCAACAAGCGCGGCTTGCTCATCAACGCGCGGCCGATCGCCAGCATCTGCTGCTCGCCGCCCGACATCGTGCCGGCCCGCTGCGCCGCGCGTTCCTTCAAACGCGGGAACAGCTTGAACACGTGCTCGATGCCGTCGTCGATTTCATGACGGCTCGCGAAGAACCCACCCATCTTCAGGTTCTCGAGCACGGTCAAACTCGGGAACACGCGCCGCCCTTCCGGCGAGATCGCCATCCCTTGCCGCATGATCTGGTGCGTCGACATCGCGGTGATGTCGTTGCCCTCGAACAGCACGCGGCCCGACGACGCGCGCGGCGTGCCGCACACGGTCATCATCAGCGTCGTCTTGCCGGCGCCGTTGCTGCCGATCAGCGTGACGATCTCGCCCTTGTTCACCTCGATCGACACGCCCGCGAGCGCCTCGACCGCGCCATAGTGCGTATGGACCTGTTCCAGCTTCAGCATCACTCTTCCCCCAGATACGCCTTGATCACGCGCGGGTCGTTGCGGACCGCTTCCGGCGTGCCGATCACGATCGGCCGGCCGTGCTCCATCACGAGGATGCGGTCCGACACGCCCATCACGAGGCTCATGTCGTGCTCGATCAGCAGCACCGATACGCCGAACTCGTGGCGCAGCTTGTCGATCAGGTGCTGCAGCTCGATCTTTTCCTGCGGGTTGAGACCGGCCGCCGGTTCGTCCAGCATCAGCAGGCGCGGCTCGGTGATCATGCAGCGCGCGATTTCCAGACGCCGCTGGTGCCCGTACGACAGCGTGCCGGCCTGCCGGTTGGCGACCGACCGCAGCCCCATCCGGTCGAGCCACACCGCCGCGCGTTCGAGCGCTTCCTTCTCGGCGCGGCGATACGCGGGCGTCGAGAACAGGCCCGGCAGCAGCCCCGCCTTCACCTTGCGATGCTGCGCGACGAGCAGGTTCTCGACGACCGTCAGCGACTTGAACAGGCGGATGTTCTGGAACGTGCGCACCAGGCCCTTCAACGCGATCTTGTGGCTCGGCAGCCCTGCGATCGCATGGCCGTCGAGCACGACGTCGCCGCCGGTCGGCTTGTAGAAGCCGCCGACGCAGTTGAACACCGTCGTCTTGCCCGCGCCGTTCGGCCCGATGATCGCGAACACCTCGTTGCGGCGCACGTCGAAATCGATGCCGTCCACCGCGAGCAACCCGCCGAAGCGCATCTGCAGCCCGGCGACCTTCAACAGTTCCGTATTCGCGCTCATTGCGGCAGCTCCACGTGGGGACGGCTCGCGGGCAGCAGGCCCTGCGGACGCCACATCATCATCAACACCATCACCAGACCGAAGATCAGCATCCGGTACTCGGCGAAGCCGCGCGCGACTTCCGGCAGCACGGTCAGCAGGATCGCCGCGAGAATCACGCCGAGCTGCGAACCCATCCCGCCGAGCACGACGATCGCGAGGATCAGCGCCGATTCGATGAAGGTGAACGATTCAGGATTCACGAGGCCCTGACGCGCCGCGAAGAACGCGCCGCCGATGCCCGCGAACGCCGCGCCGAGCGTGAACGCCGACAGCTTGATCCGCGTCGGGTTCAGGCCCAGCGAGCGGCACGCGATCTCGTCGTCGCGCAGCGCTTCCCATGCGCGGCCCATCGGCATGCGGATCAGGCGGCTCGTCACGAACAGCGTGAAGCAAACCAGCACCAGCGCGATCAGGTACAGGAAGATCACCATGTGCTCGCCGCTGTATTCCAGCCCGATCAGTTCATGGAAAGTCTTCGCGCCTTCGACGCTCGCGCTGCGCGCCATCTCGAAGCCGAACACCGTCGGCTTCGGAATGCTCGAGATGCCGTCCGGGCCGCCGGTGAGGCTCGTCAGGTTGTTCGCGAGCAGGCGGATGATTTCGCCGAAGCCGAGCGTGACGATCGCGAGATAGTCGCCGCGCAGGCGCAGCACCGGGAAGCCGAGCAGGAAGCCGAACGTCGCCGCCGCGATCGCCGCGATCGGCAGGCACTCCCAGAACGACAGCCCGAAATACTGGTTCAGCATCGCGTACGTATAGCCGCCGACCGCGTAGAACCCGACATAGCCGAGATCCAGCAGCCCCGCGAAACCGACCACGATGTTCAGCCCGAGGCCGAGGATCACGTAGATCAGCGCGAGCGTCGCGACGTCCACCGCACCGCGCGAACCGAAGAACGGCCACACGAACCCGACCGCGAGCATCACCCAGATGATCACGCGCTGCTGCTGCGCGCCCATCGCGGGCACCGCCGGCAGCTTCACCGCCGCTTTCGCGCGCACGAGCCACGGCTTGAACAACTGGAACAGGAACACGGCCGCGACCGCGATCCACACCGGACGCCAGTGCGGCGTCAGCACGACCTGATAACCGTCGAGCCGCAACTGCAGGCCGAGCACCGGAATCGTGAGGATCGCCGTCAGGAGCGCGGCGGCCACGGCGTTCTTCAGCGCCTGGCCGACCGATGCGTCGGCGACCGGGCGGCGAACGGAAATGACTTGACTCATCTGCGTCTCCCTCAGACCTTTTCGATGTCCGACTTGCCGAGCAGGCCGGTCGGGCGGAAGAGCAGGATCAGCACGAGCAGGCCGAACGCAACGACGTCCTTGTACTCGGCCGGCATGTAGCCTGCGGCGAAGGTTTCGGCGAGGCCCAGCAGCACGCCGCCGAGCATCGCGCCCGGGATGCTGCCGATCCCGCCGAGCACCGCGGCGGTGAACGCCTTGATGCCCGCGACGAAGCCGATATACGGATTCAGCTTGCCGATCGTCAGCCCGATCAGCACGCCGCCGACGGCTGCCAGCATCGCGCCGAGCACGAACGTGAACGAGATCACGCGGTTCGTGTCGATGCCGAGCAGGTTCGCCATCTTCATGTCTTCGGCGCATGCGCGGCACGCGCGGCCCATTCGCGAATGCGAGATGAACAGCGTGAGCGCGATCATCAGCACCAGCGTCACGCAGACGATCATCAGGCGCGAATACGGAATCGTCACGTCGAAGTCGCCGCCGAGATGGATGTCGAACGCGCCGGAGATCAGCACCGGCACCGACACGTCGCGCGCGCCCTGGCCGATCTGCACGTAGTTCTGCAGGAAGATCGACATGCCGATCGCGGAGATCAGCGGCACGAGGCGCGGGCCGCCGCGCAGCGGGCGATAGGCGACGCGTTCGACCGCGAAGCCGTACAGGCCGGTGACGATCACCGACACGATCAGTGCGGCGCCGAGCACGAGCGGCAGCGGATAGCCGGCGGAGATGCCGATGGCGGTGAGGGTCACGAGGCCCACGTACGCGCCGATCATGTAGATCTCGCCGTGGGCGAAGTTGATCATGCCGATGATGCCGTAGACCATCGAGTAGCCGATGGCGATCAGCGCATAGATCGCACCCAGCGTCAGGCCGTTGACCAGCTGCTGGGCGAATTGAGGAAAGAAGTCAGTCATGTGCGGGAAGCTCCCGTTGGCGCTGTGTCGCATGCCGTCGCCGGATCACGGCGTTCGGCCGCGCGCAACGCACGGTGTCGTCTCGGGCCGCCCTCCATGGCCGCGCACGGGGCATGCACGGCCAAATGCGCACGCGCCCCGTCCGGGTCTCGGACAGGGCGGATGCGCGGGCGGGTACTTCGTTATTACCGGGCGGCAGTCTTCGTCGCGTCCTTGTGCCACGTGTAGACGACGAACTTGAACGCCTTCAGGTCGCCCTGTGCGTCATACGCGACCTTGCCGATCGGCGTGTCGAACGTCGTCTTGTGCATGTACGCGGCAACCTTCGTCGGGTCCGTCGTCTTCGCGCCGGCGATCGCGTCGGCGATGATCTTCACCGCTGCGTACGACGGCATCTGGAACGGGCCGTTCGGGTCGCGCTTCTTGTCGGCGAATGCCTTCACGAGCGCTGCGTTGGCCGGGTCGGCCGAGAAGTCGGCCGGCAGCGTGACGAGCATGCCTTCCGAAGCCGGGCCGGCGATCGCCGTCACGTCCTTGTTGCCCACGCCTTCAGGCCCCATGAACGTCGCCTTCACGCCCTGCTCGCGCGCCTGGCGCATCAGCAGGCCCATTTCCGGGTGGTAGCCGCCGAAGTAGACGAAGTCGACACCTTGCGACTTCAGCTTCGTGATGATCGCCGAGTAGTCCGAATCGCCGGCGTTGATGCCTTCGAACAGGACGACCGGGATCTTCGCGGCTTCGAGGTCCTTCTTCACCGACGATGCGATGCCCTGGCCGTACGACTGCTTGTCGTGCAGGACCGCGACCTTCTTCGGCTTCACGGTGTTGATGATGTAGTGCGCGGCGGCCGGGCCTTGCTGGTCGTCGCGGCCGATCGTGCGGAAGATGAAGTGGCGCTTCTTGCCTTCCGTCAGCTGCGGCGCGGTGGCCGACGGCGTGACCATCACGATGCCTTCGTTTTCGTAGATGTCGGAGGCGGGAATCGTCGAACCCGAGCACACGTGGCCGATCACGTACTTGATCTTCTGGCTGACGATCTTGTTGGCGACGGCGACGGCCTGCTTCGGTTCGCACGCGTCGTCCATCATCACGACTTCAAACTTGTTGCCGCCCGCACCGCCTGCCGCGTTGATCTGTTCGATCGCGGTCAGTGCGCCGGCCTTCACCATGTCGCCGTATTGGGCGACCGAGCCGCTCATCGGACCAGCGATGGCGATCTTCACGGTTTCCGCTTGCGCGGCGGCGGCGCCGGCGGCGAACAGCACGGCGGCGACGGAAATGGACGTAAGACGGGACAGCGTCATCTGGGAGCTCCTCGATGTTGTTTAGTCATACGGGCAAAGGCGGCATGACTTGCGCAATCGAACAGCACCCGGGGCGAGGACATGGGACACGCCCGAGACACATGAAGACGGACCTGCGGATAAATGTTGCGTAGCGGGGCCCGGCTCTTGCAGTCCCACAAAGGGGACGTCTGGTTCGGAAAGACATCGTGATGCGTCTTGCATTGCGCAAGCGTTTCGCCTGCCCCGCTTGCCAATCGCTTGGTCGGAGGGATGGTCCGACAGCCGTTGGCAAGGCAGTCGAAATTATATGGGGGTTTTTAAATCGTCTGTCAAAAATGCCGCCCCTATTCGGGAAAACACGGAGAAACTTGCCGGTTCTTTGGTGGCGATTGAGGAGCAACTGGACGAGGGTGCTAACGTTTGCGGTGGGTGCAATTGGGTTGCGATTTTGGGTCGGGTTGTGAGGTTTGGCCTTGATGGGGTTGGGTTTGGTGGATTTTGCGTCGTGTGAGGTGTCGTTTTTGGCTATTTGGGGTCCGATTCGATGAAATTCAATCAACTGATGATTTGGCTGACATGCACCGGCTCAGGGCACTCGGTTGGGGCAGAAAATCTTTCCATTTGCCGACATTCGCGAATACAACGAAAGCTTTTTGAGATAATTGTGAAATAATACGAACTCGCTTCTGCAATCCAGCCAGCCTCCCTGCGAGTCGCATCCCCCGCACCTCGCAGCCGCTTCAGGGCCGCTTCGACGCCCATCCGTCGCCGAACCGCCAGCCAGTGATCTGCCGTTTTTCTCTCATTGCATATCACCTGGTTCGGAGCCCCGATGAATCATCCTTTCCGCTTGTCCTCCGCCGCCGCGCTCGCGTGCGCGCTTTCTGTTTCGACTGTCGACGCTTCGAGCCGCGATTCGCTGGTCGATCGCTCGGACAGTGCCAATGTGTTTCGTTCGGAACATCGGGCTGTGGCTCGGGATGATGGCCGTGCAGCACCGACGACCCGGCGTGTGAAGTACGCCGCGCCCGTTGAACGTAGTCCGTTCGATACGCCCGATACGCGACCGTTTCGGGTTTCGGGCGATACGCTTAAGCCGGCGCCCTCCTTGGAACATGGCGCTCGCGATTCTGATTCTGTTTGGCGTTCCAATCGCGTCGAACTCGGTGCCGGCGGCAACGATAGCTTCGGTCGCGCGTTGCCGAGACACGAACAGAGCGAACTCAACTGGAATGAATATCTGCGGGCCAATGGGTCATACGCGCCTGGCGGCAGGAACTCGTATGCGCCAACGCGGCCTTTCGATGCCGCGCGCGGTCCGCACGGCGTGCCGAATCCGCACGATCCGTCAGTGCAGCAACCGGAGACGCGGACGTTCTATAACGACGGCGCGGGTTCCCATTGCACGGCTACGGGTGGTGCAGGGACGGCGCGGTCGTCTTGCAATATCGCTTGGTGATGTTTGGGGGTCGCTCTGCGGCGGCCCTACCCGGCTTGATGTGCGGCTTTGCGCGTCACGGCCGCACGCCGCGCCGAAGCTCGCAGTTGCTTGAGTTGAAATTCGATTAGGCCGCGCGGTGCTGCTTAATCTCTAGTTCCAAGTGCAACACCTTGAATCAAGTAAGGTGTTGTGATGAAGAAGTACCAGCATCTGAGCGCGGAGGACCGCGCGGCAATCATGATCGAACGTCAGCGGGGAACCAGCATGCGAGAGATCGCACGGCGATTGGGGCGCAGCGCTTCGACGGTTTCTCGCGAACTGGCTCGTAATCGGAATGCGGCAACGCCGCGCTACGAAGCAACCCAGGCGGCCTCGTCCTATCGGCTTCGCCGTCGGCGCTGCGTACGGCGTCGTAAGTTGAGCGAAGGCAGTACGCTGTACTGGCATGTGCATCATCAACTGGTCTATCGACGCTGGTCGCCGCAGCAAATTGCTGCCAGACTCCGCGACATGCATCCAGACAATCCTGACCAGCGCGTCAGCCACGAAACGATTTACGCCGCGATCTATACCCATCCCCGAGGTGGACTCAAGCAGGCGATGATCGAGGCGCTTCGCCAAGAGAAGCCTGCGCGCGGCACCACCCGTCGAACCCTTGCGCGCAAGAGCTTCGTGCCGGATGAATTGCGCATCATTCATCGGCCTGAGCAGATTGAAACGCGGCAATGGCCGGGACATTGGGAGGGCGACCTCGTCAAAGGCGCGTTCAATCGATCCTGCGTTGGAACGCTGGTCGAGCGTAAAACACGGTTCGTCGTGCTGTGCCGCATGGACGGCTGTACCGCCCAAGACGCACTCGAGGGCTTCACGCGCCAGATGAAGAAGGTGCCGGCCTTCCTGCGTGAGAGCCTGACGTACGACCGTGGATCGGAGATGACCTGTCATGTCGAGCTTGCCGAGCGACTGAACCTCGATATCTGGTTCGCGGATCCATACGCTCCGTGGCAGCGCGGCAGCAACGAGAACACAAACGGCCTGCTACGCCAGTTCTTGCCAAAGGGCATGGACCTCTCGGGCGTCACGCAGACGCAATTGAACGATATCGCCAAGCTGCTCAATGGACGTCCTCGCCAGACGCTCGGTTGGAAAACGCCCGAGGAAGCCATGGCCATGGAACTGGCAGCCGAGGGGTTAGCAAAACGTTGCACTTGACTCT